>JAADGT010000269.1 GCA_013152215.1 Deltaproteobacteria bacterium | reverse complement strand
CGGCTTCGCGCCCGGCCGGAGGCAGGTCCCTTGCCCCGCCCTCCGAGGTGACGCGCCTAATTTGTCGCCGGGTTAATACCTTCCCCGTTGTAGGCCCCCGAAAGGACAGAAGGGCCCTTCCCCCCGATGTTGCAACGCGGTATGGATACCTTTATGAATTCACCCGCAGGCTCCCGGGCCCCTCGTGGGCGTGAAGAGGCGGATCCCGAAGAGAGGACGACTCCATGGCCAAGCCGGACGACCCCGAACGGATTCTGATCAAGAAGTACGCCAACCGCCGGCTCTACGACACCCGCAACAGCCGGTACGTGAACCTCCGGCAGATCGCGGAGCTGGTGAAGGATGGGCACACCGTCGAGGTGGTGGACGCCACCACCGGAGAGGACCTCACCAAGGTGATCCTGACCCAGATCATCCTGGAGGAGGAGAAGGACCGCAGGGATCTTCTTCCGGTGGGGTTCCTCCACCAGCTCATCCAGTACGGCGAGTCGGCCTACGAGCAGTTCCTGGAGAGCGTGTTCTCCGCCGGCATGGCCGCCTACCGAAACGCCCAGCAGCAGATGGAGAGCGTGTGGCGGACCTGGATGGGGCCGTGGGCCCCCCCGCCCTCCCCCACCCAGGAGATCGAGGCCCTCAAGGCACGCATCGCCGAGCTGGAGGCCCGCCTGGCGGAAAAGCGCTGACGCGGCCGGCTCCCACCGCGAACCGCCGTTTTTTCCCTTGACACCGCTCCCGGGCGTGTGCAGGATTTCCTGCATCTCAAACCTCGCGCAGGAGCTCCTGCCTTGCCCAGCCGTTCGCGCCCCCGGGACCGCGTGCTCGCCTTTGCCCAGGCCCACCCCGAAGAGGCCAGCTACCTCACCGCCAGGGAGCTGGGCGAGCGCCTGGGGATCAGCGAATCCACCGTGATCCGGGCGGTCCAGGCCTCTGGCTTCTCCGGCTACCCCGAGTTCCAACGGCGGCTCCGCCAGAACCTGGTGGGCCGACGCACCACCGTGGAGCGGTTCACGATCCACGGGGATCCCCTCTCCCGATCCTTCTCCCGCGACATCGAGAACCTCAGAGAGACCTGGACCGACATGCCCAAGGGCGAGTTCTGGAAGGCCGCCCACCTACTGGCCGGCGCCCAGAGGGTGTGGGTGTTCGGGCTGCGGATGTCCCACGCCACGGCCGTGGTGCTGGAGCTGGGGCTGTCGTTCCTGGGAGTGAACGCGAGGCTCCTGGCCCCCCGCACGGCCGACGTGTGGGACCAGTTCGCCCGGGTGGCGCCCGGCGACGTGGTGGTGGCCATCAGCTTCCCCCGGTACACCCGCATCGCCGTGGAGGGCGCGGCCCTGGCCCGACGTCAAGGGGGCACGGTGTTGGCCATCACCGACGGCCCCGACTCCCCTCTGGCCCCCCACGCCCACGTGCTGCTGCCGGCGGCCTACGGCATCGACGGGTACGTGGAGAGCTTCACCGCTTCGATCAGCCTGGCCCAGGCCCTGCTCCTGGCGGTGGGCGAGGTGCGGGGCGAGGACGGGCTCAAGGCCCTGGAGGCCCGGGAAGAGATCTGGGAGCGGCAGAACGTCTACTGGAACCCTGAGGAGGGGTAGCCGGCCCGTTCCCTGGGCTTCCGGCACCCCGCAGCCATCGGAGGATGCAAGCGTTGGAACCGCTCATCATCACCGCCGCGGTCACCGGAAGCCGAACCCCCCGCGAGAAGTGCCCCCACATCCCGATCCTACCCGAGGAGATCGCCGACGCGGCCGTGGAGGCCGTGCGGGCCGGCGCGGCCGTGGTCCACATCCACGTGCGCGACCCGGAGACCGGCGTGGGCACCCAGGACGAGGGGCTCTACCGTCGGGTCCTGGACCGGATCGCCGCGGCCGGGGTGGACCCCGTGATCTGCCTGACCACCAGCGGCATTCCCGGCCGCAACCTCGCCTACGAGGCCCGGTTCATCCCCCTGCGGTTCCGGCCCGAGCTGGCCAGCTTCGACGCCGGCAGCCTGAACGTGGGCGACGGGGTATTCCTGAACCCGCCGGAGTTCCTGAGGGACCTGGCCCGTCGGATGGCAGAGGTCGGGACCAAGCCGGAGCTCGAGATCTTCGACACCGGCATGATCGGCAACTGTCTGCGGCTCCGGGACGAGGGGCTGTTGGAGCCCCCCCTCCACTTCCAGTTCGTGCTGGGCGCGCCCGGCGGGGCCCCGGCCACCCCCAAGGCCCTGCTGCACATGGTAGAGTCGATCCCGCCGGGGTCCACCTGGAGCTCCATCGGCGTCGGCAGGGGACATCTGCCGATCATGCTCACCACCCTCGCCCTGGGGGGGCACGTGCGGGTGGGCCTCGAGGACAACATCTACTATCGGCGCGGCGTGCTCGCCCGGTCCAACGCTCAGCTGGTGGAGCGGGTGGTGCGGCTGGCCCAGGAGATCGGCCGGCCCGTGGCCAACCCAGCCGAGGCCCGCCGCCCTCTCGCTTCCCCGGGCCGAGGCCGGCCCGCGGCCCAACCCCTGACGGAGGGGCACCATGGCTGTTGCGCTGGCGACCCAACCCAAGACCCCCGATTCCCTTCACCCGGGCCGGATCGAGGAACCGGCGCGGGCGGACCACGTGTTCTACCGGAGCCCGGGCAAACGCTACCCCAAGGCCGTGCGCGCCGAAGGGGTGTGGATCTGGGACGAGGAGGGACGGCGATATCTCGACGGATCGTCCGGGGCCTGCGTGGTGGCCATCGGCCACGGGGTTCCCGAGATCCGGGAGGCGGCCCTGGCCCAGTTCGACCGCATCGCCTTCGCCCACGGCTCCCAGTTCACCACCGAGGCGTGCCAGGAGATGGCCGCCCGGGTCGCGGCGCTGTCGTCCGACCCGGAGCTGGACAAGGTGTACTTCGTTTCCGGCGGATCCGAGGCGGTGGAGACGGCGGTGAAGATGGCTCGCCAGTACTGGCGGGAGCGGGGCATGCCCGAGCGCTACAAGGTGATCAGCCGCTGGACCGCCTACCACGGCAACACCGCCGGTGCGCTGGCCCTCGGGGGACACACGAGCCGCCGGGCCCCCTATATGCCCTTGATCCTTCACACCCCCCACATCGAGCCGTGCTACTGCTACCGATGTCCGTTCCACCGCAGCCCAGCCACCTGCGAGCTGGAGTGCGCCGAGGCCCTGGAGCGGGCGGTGCGCTACGAGGGCCCGGACTCCATCGCGGCGTTCATCGCCGAGCCCGTGGTGGGGGCCACGGCCGGGGCCCTGGTGCCCCCGGACGGCTACTGGCCCCGGATCCGGGAGATCTGCGATCGGTACGGTATCCTTCTGGTCGCCGACGAGGTGATGACCGGGGTGGGCCGCACCGGCCGGCCCCTGGCCTTGGAGCGGTGGGGCGTGCACGCCGACCTGGTCGTGTTGGCCAAGGGGCTGTCGTCTGGGTACGCGCCCATCGGCGCGGTGCTGGTCCACCGGAAGGTCCACGATGCCATCCGGGACGGGTCGGGAAGGTTCGTGCACGGTCACACCTACGGCCAGCACCCGGTCAGCATGGCCGTGGGCGCGGCCGTGCTGAGATACATGGAAGAGCACGACCTGGTGGCCCGGGCCGACGCCATGGGGAGAATCCTCTTGGCCCGGCTGCGCCAGGAGCTGGGGCACCACCCCCACGTGGGCGACATCCGGGGTCTGGGCCTGTTCGCCGGCGTGGAGCTGGTGGCCGACCGCGAGACTCGAGAGCCGTTCCCGGCCGAGGCCCGGGTGGCCGAGCGGGTGGGGGCCGAGGCGTTCCGCCTGGGGCTCGTGACCTACCCCGGCAGCGGGTCGGTGGACGGGACCCGGGGCGACCACGTCCTCCTATGTCCTCCGTTCGTGATCCGCGAGACCGAGATCGACCTCCTGGTGTCGATCCTGACCGAGGCGGTGGATCAGGTCACGAGCGCTCAAAAGGCTTGAATCCGCAGACCAAACGGGTTTTTACTGTTTACGGCCGGCCGGAAGCCGAGCCCTGGCCCCCACCGCAGGGGATGGGAGGGGGGAACCCGTGGAATGGCTCCGCGAGTCCACGAGGAGGCTCCGGAGGCGAGGCGGATCCCTGCGGGTCCGAAACACGCTTGACACCCCGGGCCGGTTCGGGTACATGAACCGCCCCGTTTGGCTGCGTCAAATCGTTTTCGTCACGGGCCCCTGGCCCACAACGGTAAGGAGGGAAGGTCATGAGGAAGCTCGCCGTGTTGGCCCTAGCCCTGGGTGTGTCGGCCCTGGGGCTCACCGACGCCTCCGCCAGGATGCGCTACGTCACCATCGGCACCGGGGGCGTGACCGGGGTGTACTACCCCACCGGGGGAGCCATCAGCAAGATGGTCAACAAGAAGCGCAAGGAGTACAACCTGCGGGTCACCGTGGAGTCCACGGCCGGGTCGGTGTTCAACGTGAACGCCATCATGAACGGTGACCTGGAGTTCGGGATCGTCCAGTCCGACCGCCAGTACCAGGCTTGGAACGGGCTGGCCGAGTGGCAGGGCAAGCCCCAGAAGAAGCTGCGGGCGGTGTTCTCCATCCATCCCGAGTCGGTCACCCTCGTGGCTGCTGTGGACGCCGGCATCAAGACCATCTACGACCTCAAGGGCAAGACCGTGAACATCGGCAACCCCGGGTCGGGGCAGCGCCAGAACTCCATCGACGCCCTGGCCGCGGCCGGCATCGACTGGCAGAAGGACATCCGGGCCGAGGGGCTGAAGGCGGCCGAGGCTCCCGGGATGCTCCAGGACGGCCGGATCGACGCGTTCTTCTACACCGTGGGTCATCCCAGCGGCGCCATTAAGGAGGCCACGGCCGGCGCCCGGAAGGTGCGGTTCGTGGAGATCCCGGCCGAGGTGGTGAAGAAGCTCACCGAGAAGTACCCGTACTACGCCGCCTCGAAGATCCCGGTGGAGTTCTACCCCGGTGCGGAGAACAAGGAAGACGTGCCCACCTTCGGCGTGAAGGCCACCTTCTGCACCTCCATCGACGTGCCCGAGGACATCGTGTACGCGATCACCAAGGAGGTGTTCGAGAACTTCGACGAGTTCAAGAAGCTCCATCCGGCCTACAAGGTGCTCACCAAGGAGAGCATGCTCGAGGGGCTGAGCGCTCCCTTGCACCCGGGCGCCGAGAAGTACTTCCGGGAGGTCGGTCTGCTGAAGTAGACGTCCTGCCGCGGGGGAGGGCCCGGAGCCCTCCCCCGCGTTTCCTCGCCCGTACCCATTCTCCTGACCACGATTTCCAACCCGACCGTCCGGCAGGGAGACCGTCATGTCCGTGCCCCCCGCTGACCTGGAGACCACCGACCAGAACCTGGCCCAGCGCCTCAAGGAGGAAGAGGAGCTGGGGCTGCGCCGACCCCACGGCTGGCAGCGTTGGCTCGTGCCCGCCATCGCCTTGACGTGGAGCGCCCAGCTCTCCCTGGCGAGCTGGCTGCTCCTCGACTCCACCTACGTCCGGGCGATCCACCTGGCCTTCGCCTTTGCCATCGTGTTCCTGTCGTACCCCACGCTGCGGCGCACGGTGCGCATCCCGGGGCTCCGGTGGCTCGGCGAGAAGCGCAAGATCCCGTGGATCGACATGGCCCTGGCCGTGGCCGCCGTGGTGGCAGCCGTGTACATCGCTTGGGACTACGAGGGCGTGTCGGCCCGCATCGGTATCCCCAACGCCCGGGACATCGTGTTCGGGATCGTGCTCGTGGTGTTCTTGCTCGAGGCGGCCCGCCGGGTGCTGGGGCCGGCCATGCCGATCATCGCGGGTGCGTTCACCCTGTACGCCTTTTTCGGGCCGTACATGCCGGACGTGATCGCGTTCAAGGGCGTGAGCCTCGACCGGTACGTGAGCCAGATCTCCATGAGCACCGAGGGGATCTACGGCATCCCCCTGGACGTGTCGGCAACCATCGTGTTCCTGTTCGTGCTGTTCGGGTCCATGCTCGAAAAGGCGGGGGCGGGTCGGTTTTTCATCGACCTGGCCATGAGCCTGCTGGGCCGGTACAAGGGCGGACCGGCCAAGGCCGCCGTGATGTCGAGCGGGCTCACCGGCCTGGTCTCCGGGTCGTCCATCGCCAACGTGGTGACCACCGGCACCTTCACGATCCCCCTCATGAAGAAGGTGGGATACCCCCCCACCAAGGCCGCGGCCATCGAGGTGGCGGCCAGCACCGACGGCCAGATCATGCCGCCGATCATGGGGGCCGCCGCCTTCATCATCGCCGAGTACGTGAACGTGTCGTACCTGGAGGTGGTCAAGGCCGCGGCCATCCCGGCCTTTGCCTCGTACGCCACCCTGTTCTACCTGACCCACATCGAGGCGTCGAAGCTCGGGCTCAAGGGGCTTCCAAAGGCGGACCTACCCCGGTTCCGGCAGACCCTTGTGTCGGGCCTCCACTACTTGATCCCCCTGCTCGTCCTCCTCTACGAGCTCATCATCCCCCGCCACTCCCCGGACATGGCCGCGTTCCGCGCCATCCTGGTGCTCGCCGGGGTGATGCTCCTCCAGCACCCGATCCGGGCCTGGCGAACCGGCGGCGACATGGGCGCGGCGCTGCGGCGCTCCGGTGCGGAGATCCTGGACGGGCTGATCTCGGGGGCCCGGAACATGGTCAGCGTGGCCGTGGCCACGGCGGCCGCCGGCATCATCGTGGGCGTGGTGACCATGGGGCTCGGGGGCCTCATCACCGACGTGATCGATACCCTGAGCCGGGGCAACATCTACCTGATGCTCGCGATCACGGCGTTCGCCAGCCTGATCATGGGCATGGGGCTTCCGACCACGGCCACCTACATCGTGATGGCGGCGTTGACGGCGCCGGCCATCGTGCAGATCGCCGAGTGGAACGGGCTGTTCGTGCCGATCATCGCGGCCCACCTGTTCTGCTTCTATTTCGGCATTCTGGCCGACGACACCCCGCCGGTGGGCCTGGCGGCATACGCGGCCGCGGCCATCGCCAAGAGCCCGCCGATCCCGACCGGGCTCCAGGGGTTCATGTACGACATCCGCACGGCCATCCTGCCGTTCATGTTCATCCTGAACCACGACCTGATCCTTTGGGGCATCAACAGCTGGCCCCAGGGGCTCATGATCTTTGCGGCCACCTGCATCGGGGCGTTCGCCTTCGCCTCGGCCACCCAAGGGTGGTTCATCACCTGGAACCGGTGGTACGAGGTGCCCCTGCTCCTCCTGGTGACCCTGATCATGATGCGGCCCGACTGGACCAGCAGCCTGGTGGGCCTCCCCCACGAGGAGCGCTACTGGATGTACCTGGTGGGGCTGGCGGTGTGGGGTCTGGTGTACCTGCTGCAGAAGCCCCGGGTGGCCCGGACCGCCCCGAGCCCGGCCTGACGGAGGTGTGCCGTGATTCCCGTGTACAAGACCATTCTGTACGCCACCGACCTCTCCCCCAACGCGGCCCAGGCGTTCCGACACGCGGTGAGCCTAGCGCGGCACTACGACGGGAGGATCCACATCCTCCACGTGCTCCCCGACGTGGACTCTGCGGTCGTCAACTACGTGTCCACCGTGATGGGCGAGGGGCGGCTCGGCGCGTTCGAGGCGGAGCACAAGCGCGAGGTGGTCGAGGAGATCGAGCGAAGGCTCGCCAGGTTCGCTGAGGAGGAACTGCCCGACCATCCGGAAGACCGGGCCCGTGTGGCCGGGATCCTGGTGACCCACGGCGACCCCGCCGCCCAGATCCTGGAGGCGGCCGAGGACGTGGACGCCGACCTCATCGTGATGGGCAGCCACGGCAAGGGCCGGCTGCGCCACGTGTTCCTGGGCACCGTGGCCGAACGGGTGCTCCGGAAGTCCCGCAGGCCCGTGTTCGTGTCAAGGCTGGTGGAGTAACGCGCGCACGTTGGGACGGACGGACGATCCAACCGGGGGTGTCCGCCGTTTTTTGGGGGGAGCCGGAACCCCAGACCGAATGGTGCATGCAGCGTCCTAACGTCCTAACGTCCTAACGTCCGAACATCCGAACGTCCGAACGTCCCAGCGGAAGTTCCACCGGCGCGAACCGCACGAAGTCCGCGCTCGCCAGGTGGTAGCGGACGCCGTTCTTCTCACCGTATGGGTTCTCGAACCGGTCCCAGCCGGGGCCGTGGAGGTGGCCGAACACGCACAGGTCCACCCGGTACCGCTCCATCAGCCGGGTGACCGGTGTGTCCTCCAGCCGGGGGGAGGTGGGGGGAAAGTGGAGCAGGGCGACCCGGAGCTCCGCGTCGTCGGGCAACGATCGGAGGGCGCGTTCCAGGCGGCCCAGCTCCCGCTGGTAGATGCGGCGGTCCTCCTCCTCGCCCCGGATGCCGTGGAGCCGGGCGTCCTCCCCGGGCAGGTGGCCCATCAGCGGCGAGAAGTCGAGGTTCGGGTCCACCCAGCCCCGCGCGCCGGCGAACCCCACCCCGTCCAGGACCAGGGCCTCCCCCTGGATCGCGAACGCCCCCTCGGGCAGCATCCGCCGCACCCGGGACGTCGAGGTCCACCAGTAGTCGTGGTTGCCCTTGACCAGGATCTTGCGGCCGGGCAGCGCCCCCAGCCAGGCCAGGTCGGGCTCGGCCTCGGCCGGCTTCAGGGCCCACGACAGGTCCCCGGCCACACACACCACGTCCCCTGGGGCCACCCGCTCGCGCCAGGCCCGAGCGATCCGGCTGGGATGATCCCGCCAGTGCTCGCCGAACACGTCCATGGGTTTCGGTTTTCCGAACGAAAGGTGCAGGTCCGCGATGGCCCAGATCCGCATGCGCACTCCTTCCGAGTCGATCGAAGATCCCCTTTATACGGGTTTCGGCCCCGCGGCGCGACTCCTGCCCGGCGGATACGAGGTGACGATCCGCCGCGTGCCGGTGGCCGGCCGAACGATCCGCCTGTTCCAACCGGCCGATCCCAACGCCCTCGCCGACCGGGTGGACCCCCGGGCGTTCGAGGAGGACGAGCGGTTCCCGTACTGGGCCGAGCTGTGGGCCTCGGGGGTGGCCCTGGCCGAGTTCCTGCTGGCGACGAACCGGGTGGTGCCGGGGGTGGGGGCGGTGGAGCTGGGGTGCGGCCTGGGGCTCGTGGGAACGGCCGCGGCCCTGGGCGGGGCCCGGGTGGTGTTCACCGACTACGATCCCGACGCCCTGGGGTTCGCCCGGGCCAACCACGCCCTGAACCTGGGCCGCCCCGGCGAGGTCCGAATCGTGGACTGGCGCGAGCCTCCGGCAGAGCTCACCGCGCCGCTCGTGCTTGCGGCCGATGTGCTCTACGAGCACCGGTTTCTGGAGCCGTTCCTCAACACCCTGAGGGCCGTACTCGAGCCGGGGGGCCGCGCCTTCGTGGCCGAGCCGGGGCGGAGGATCGCCGAGGGCACGGTGGAACGTCTGGAGCGAGAGGGGTTCCGGAGGGAGCTTCATCTGGTGGAGATCGGGTGGCAAGGGGCGACCCACGGGGTGTGGGTGCACGAACTCGGGCGGGAAGGCAGCCGTTGACCCGGTTACCGCGGCGCACGCGCGGCAGGGGCTCTTCCGCCGAATCAGGCGCGCGTCACCTGCTCCGGCAGTGCTCTCGATAAATAAGATCAATGGGAGGTCGGAAGGCCCGCCAGCATCCGGTCGTGGGTTCCCACCCGCGGGATCAGATCACCCGGCCCGGAGCCGGACACGGGCAGCCGCACCGTGATCCGGGCCCCACCCTCGGGACGGTTCGCGGCCTCGATGGTCCCCCCATGGTCGGCCACGATCCCCTGGCACTCCGACAGCCCCAAGCCTGCGCCCTGGCCCACCTCCCGGGTGGTGAAGAAGGGGTCGAACACGTGAGGGAGCGCCTCGGGCGAGAACCCCGGGCCCGTGTCTTCCACCCGCACCTCCACCTGATCGGTCTCGGAGTCGTGCCGACCGCGGATCCGGACCTCCCCTCGCTCGCCCACGGCCCGCAGGGCGTTGTCCAACAGCGCAGCGAGAAGCGACTCCAGCCGGTCGGCTTGTCCCATCACCCGGGGCAGACCGCCGGGAGGACAGTCCCGCACCACCCGCACCCCCTCGGGCACGGTGACCCCCGAGAGCACCCGGGCGCACACCCGCCCCAGATCCACCGGCTCCTTCCCACCGGGCCGCAGCCGCGCGAACTCCTGCAACCGGCGGAGAATCCCCGCGGCCCGGTGCGCCTGCTCGTTGATGATCTCGAGCTTCCGGCGCAGCCCCGGGTCCTCACAGCTCAACAACGCCACCTCGGCCGCGCCCGCAATGGCGGAGAGGGGGTTGTTGAGCTCGTGGGCCGCACCGGCCACCAGCCGCACCAAGGAGAAGGTCTTCTCGGCCCGGGCCGCCTGGGTCCAGGCCCGCCGGATCGGCGAGAGGTCCACGGCCACGCACACCCGGTTTCCGTCTCCAGCGGGGTAGACCGCAAACCGATAGTCCGGACCGAGGCACCGACACTGCACGACCCCGTTGCCACCGTTCGGGACGAAGGCGAGGCATGCGTCGCAGTCGGGCACCCCGAACACCTCGCCGCACGGCCGGCCCACAACCTCCGAGAACGCCCGGCCGGTCTTCCGTGCCACGGCCCGATTGGCCCGCAGCACGATCCCTGCGGGATCCACCACCCAGATCAGCTCCCCCACGGCGTCGAAAGTGGCCTCCCACATGCGTTTGCCCTCGGCCACCAGGGTGAACAGCTCCTCCAAGTCCCGATAGGCCCGCACGTGCTCGGCCACCGAGCGTACGGTCAAGAGCACCCACCGCCGCTCGCCGGGGGCCTCGACAGGGCTCAGAAGCACGTCGTGGACCAGGTACGAGTCGTCCGGCTCGCGCAGCGGCAGAAGCTCTGGGTGGAGCAGGGCCGAGAGAAAACGGTATCCACCCGTTCCCGCCACCTCTTCGAGCTCGGGCTCGTGGCCCTCGAAAAAGGTGGGGGTCACCTCGGCGAGGGGGCGGCCCAGCACGGCCCGCGTCTCGAGGCCCGAGGCCCGGGCGATCCACGCGTTCCACGCCCGAACCCGAAGCTCGGAGTCCAGGAGCACCAGCCCCACCCCGGCGCCCTCCACGATCAGGCGCGCGGTGTGCTCACCGGCAGGGCCGGGGCTCACGGGGCCCCCTCCAACAGGGCCAGGATCTTGTCGATCGACGGGGCCTGCAGGGTCATCTCCTCCCGCATGCACGCCATCTCTTCCCGTAGCACCCGGAGCTGGCGGGCCGCCTCGGTAAGGGCGAACTCCCTCAAGGCCAGGGCCGTGACGTCGTACACCAGGAGTGCGGCGCCCTCGATCTCATCGCCGGTGCGCAAGGGGAGGCTCTTGACCTCCTGGTACAACGGGACGTCGTCGTCGGTCTGGGGGCCGTGGGGAGGAAACAACGCCCGGTGGAACGCGTGACTGAAGGTGGCCGGGACCCCTTGCTCCACCACGCTCCTCAACCGGTCCAACGTGCCGCCGTCGAACAGGTGGGGGAAGGTCTCCCCGAGGAACCGCCCTTCCACCTCTTCGGCGGGGAACCCGGTGGTGCGGGCCATCCACGGGTTCCAGTAGATGACGGTCAGGGCCGGATCCACGAGCACGATGCCCGCGTCCAAGTGCTCCACCACCTGTTCCCACAGCTCGGCCCGGCCCCTCATGGCGTCCAGCTCCCCACGGTGGCGGTCAACAGCCGGTCCACGGCCGAGGCCAGCGCCCGGGCCGACGCGACGCCCACCACAATGGCGAGGTACCCGTCCACGGCCCGGCTCTTCACCCGGAACCGGCTCTCCACCAGCAGGCAGATCCGGTTCGGGTCGTCGCGACGGCCGTCTCCGCGGAGCATGGGCCGGAGGCTCTGCACGGCCACGTGGGGCACGAGGAACGAGAACCGGGTCTTCAGGAGGTTCGCCAGACTCCCAAGGCAGGCGTTGATCACGATGTTTCCCACCTCCATCAGCGCTGCCTGCTCCAGCTCGGAGAACCGCGTCAAGGCCATGGGCCGACCCACCAGCAGCTCCAGGAGGTTGCGGGCGCTCGGCAGGGGCAGGAACAGGATGGCGTCGCCCGCCACCTCCCCCTCGAACACCTGAAGCACGCTGCACACCTCCTGGTCCGCCACCTCACCCAGGTGGTCGTCGAGCTGGGCGAGGGGCAGGATCTCGACCCGGGGCACCTCCAGCAGGATCCGGTCGCCGGTGAGCCGTGACAGGCTCGCCGCAGCCCGGCCCATGCCCAGGTTCACCACCTCGGTCAAGACGTCCTTCTGGCGCGCCGAGAACTCAACCATCTCCTTGGGCTCCCCGCGCCTCGAGGTGGCGCCGCAGGTGGTCCGCCAGGGCCTCGACCGTGGCGCCCACCAGCGGCTTGGTCACGAACCCGTCCACCCCCAGCTCGTCCATGGCCGCCCGGGTGGCGTCCTGCACGTCGGCCGTGAGGACCACCACCTTGCCGCGGAACCCCGCCCGCCTGGCCTGGCGCAGCACCTCGTCACCGTGCATCCCGGGCAGGACCAGGTCGAGCACGACCAGATCGGGGGGATCCACGGTCATGGACTCCAAGGCCACCACCCCGTCTGCGGCCTCACAGACCTCCAGGCCCGGGACGTCGATCCCTTCCACCACCTGGCGGGCCAGGGTCCGAGCCCAGGCGGAGTCGTCCACGATCAGAACCTTCGGCATGGTTGGGCTCCTTGTGGATGAATGAGTCCTTCCGCCCCGAGTGTTCTCACCCCTGGTTTCCGTCCCGCCTCACCTCACGGGCCAGAAGCTGGGCCAATGCCCGGCGGGTAGGAGGCTTGCGGAGGAACGGCACCTTAGGGTGAAGGTCGTCGGGCTCGGGGAACCCGCTCAGCAACACCACCGGCACCGTGCTGTTTTGCTCCCGCAGGGCCCGCATCAGGTCGAGCCCACCCATGCGAGGCATGGACACGTCGGTGAGCACCAGGTCCACCCCGCCTGCAGCCGCCCGCTCCAGCGCCTCCTTGCCGTCGGCCGCGGTCTCCACCCGGTAGCCCAAGCTCTCCACCAGGGCCGCCGTGATCTCGCACACGGCCGGGTCGTCGTCCACCACCAGCACCCGCTCCCCTCGGCCCATGGGAATCGCCTCGGCCCTGGGTCTCGCACCGGCCGGGCCGGCGGCCCGTAGGGGCAAGAACACCCGCACCGTGGTGCCCCGGCCCGGCTCGCTCTCCAGCTCCACCCGACCCCCGTGCTGGTTCACGATGCCGGCTACCTGCGCCAGTCCCAAACCGGTGCCCTGGCCCGCCTCCTTGGTGGAGAAAAACGGCTCGAACACCCGTTCCCGGATCTCCGCTGGGATGCCGACCCCGGTATCGCTCACCGCGATCTCGGCCCATCCCGGCCCCTGGTTGGAAGGGAGCGTGCGGAGGCTCAGGGTCAAGGTACCCCCGTCCGGCATGGCGTCGCGGGCGTTGACCGCCAGGTTCATGAGCACTTGCTGGATCTCCACCGCCGATCCCACCACCCTCACGTCGGTGCCGTCGAGCAGGACGACCACCCGGATCTCGTCGGGCAGGGTGCGTTCCAGCATCTTGGCGGTTTCCTTGACCAAAGGGACCAAGTTGAGGGGGACCTTTTCCGAGCCGGTGCCGCGGCTGAAATCAAGCACCTGTCGCACCAGGTCGGCGGCCCGGAACCCCACCCGCACCAGGTCGTTGAGCCGCGACCGGGCCCGCTCGGACAACCCCTTCTCCTGGGATGCCAGCTCCGCATAGCCGGTGATGGCCAGGAGCAGGTTGTTGAAGTCGTGGGCGATGCCGGTCGCCAGCTGCCCCACTGCCGCCAGGCGGTTCTGGTGGGCGGCCTGCTCCCGGAGCCGCCGCTCCTCGGTGACGTCCCGGAGCACCAAGGCCCACAGCACCCCCTGGGCCCCGGTCTCGATCGGGTGGGTGCTCAGCACGAACCACCGGCTGTGATCGGGCGAGCGCAGCTCCACTTGCCGCCCCTCCGGGCTCAGGAGCTCGGCCAACGGGCGCCCTCCTAAATATCGGATCTCCCCTCCCGAGTTGGCACCCAGCGCCTTGAGGGCGTCGAAGCCGGCTCGGTTGGCGGCCAGGACCTGGCCCGGCCCCGTGGCCAACACAAGCCCCACAGGAACGGCGTCCATGAGGTTCTGCAGCCGTCGGTGGGCCGCCTCGGCCGCCTCTTGGGCCTCCTTGTAAGGGGTGACGTCCTGGGCCACCACGATCCGGACTCTCTTCCCCATCCAGTCGAACGGCCCCACCCGTAGGCTCGCCCAGAACACAGTGCCGTTCTTGCGGAGCGCCCGCACCTCGTACTCGCCTGCGAACCCTGCCCGGATCCGGGCGCGGACCAGGTCCCTCTCCTCCGGCACGACCAGGTCTAGGGGGTGGAGCCCCAGCAGATCCTCCCGTCCGTACCCCAGGATCTCCCCGGCTGCCCGGTTCGCGTCGAGGATCTGCTCGCCGTCGTGGATGATGATGGCCTCGCGGGTGGCGTCGGCCAAGGTCCGGTACCGGGCCTCGCTACGCTCCAGGCTCTGGCGTGCCGCGACCCGCTCGTCGATGCACCGGGCCGCGCCTTCGATATACAGCAGCCGGCCGTCCCCATCCCGCACGGCCCGGGCGTTCACCGATACCCAGCTCGGCCGGCCGTCGGCCCTCCGGATCCGCACGTGCCAGTTTCGCACCTCGTCCCGGTTCCGCAGCTCGGTCTCGAACCGCTGTCGGTCGGACAGGTTCAGGTAGAAGTCGTCCACCCGCTTGCCGAGGAGCTCCTCCCGGCTGGACACTCCCAGGATCTCGGCCATGGCCGGGTTCACATCCAGGAACGTGCCGTCGGGCCGGCGCCGGAACAGGCCGATCGGGACCCGCTCGAACAGCTCCTGGTACCGCTGCTCGGCCCGGACCCGCCCCACCCTGTCCGCCCGGGCGGACAGGGCCCGACGGGCGGCCCCGGCCACCCGGTCGATGCACACGACATGGGCGCAGGGGGCCACGAAGTCCGGTTCGGCCCGGTGGGTCTCGCACGCAGGATCGAAGGCTTTGGGGCAGAGAAGAAAGATGGGAAGGTCCGGGGCGGCGTTCTGGAGTTCGAGGACGAACCGTTCCACCGACCGGCAGTCGTTGTCCGGGGCCACCAGGAGCGCCGCATCCCATGCTTCGGGGTCGAAGTCCGATCCCGGCCGGGCGTCTGCGCCGTACCTCCCCACCTCCAGCTCGGGCTCGGCCCGCTGGAGTTCGTCGGCAGCCCGGCGGGCCCGGCTCTCGAGCCCCCACACGAGAATGCGGGTCGGGTTCATCGAAACGATTTTCCCTCTTGCCGCACGGGGTTTATGGTGAATGCTATCGGCAGGTCCCCCCGGAAAGTTGAGCGGGGATGCGGTAGCCCCCTATCCCAGGTTCTGTCGGTACCACTCGATCGCCTCGGCCAGACCCCGGCGCACGTCGTAGGCCGGTTGGTATCCCAGGTGTTTCCGAGCTCGGGAGATGTCGGCCAGGCTGTGTTTCACGTCCCCCGGCCTCGGCGGTCCGTACCGCGGCTCGAGGTCGCTGCCCAGCAGCCCCGCGATCTCCCGGTACAGCTCGTTCAGACTGATCCTCTCCCCGTAGGCCACGTTGTACACCCTTCCGCAAGCCTCGCGGGGGGCCTCGCAGGCCCGAAGGTTGGCCTGGACCACGTCGGCGATGTAGGTGAAATCGCGGGTCTGCTCCCCGTCGCCGTAGATCTCGGGCGGCTCCCTCTTGAGCAACGCCGAGACGAACTTGGGGATCACGGCGGCGTAGGCGCTAAACGGGTCCTGACGCTTGCCGAACACATTGAAGTACCGCAGGCTCACGGTTTCGAGCCCGTAGAGTTCGAAGAACAGCCGGCAGTACTCCTCACCCGCCAACTTGGTGAGGGCGTAGGGGCTCAGGGGCTGGGGCACCATGTCTTCCACCTTTGGGAGGGTGGGGGTGTCGCCGTAGGCCGAGGAGCTCGCCGCGAACACGAACCGGCGGACCCCGGCCTCCCGGGCCGCCACCAGGAGGTTCAGGGTGCCGGACACGTTGCACTCGTTGGAGAGCACCGGGTCCTCGATGCTCCGGGGCACCGAGCCCAGAGCCGCCTCGTGGAGCACGAACTCCACCCCTTCGCAGGCCTTCCGACAGGCCTCGGGGTCCCTCACGTCGCCCTCGACGAACTCCAGGCCGTCCAGGCCCTGGAGGTTCTCCGGTTTTCCGGTCAGGAAGTTGTCGAGCCCCCGCACCCGATGGCCTCGGGCAAGCAGGGCCTCCGCCAGGTTGGACCCGATGAAGCCGGCCACACCGGTGACCAGAAACGTCGCCATGGGATCTCCTTCTTCAGATGGGGCGTCTCAGGGGCCCAAGGGGCAAAAGGGACGCGAGGGGGCTGAGACTGCCGACCGAGGACCAACGACCTTATTCAACGACCTTATTCACAGTGACCAGTAGTAAAAACCCAACGTCTCCGCTTCGGCTCGATCGTAACGCATCTTCACGTCGGCCAACACGCCGCGGCCGTTCCGCCGATAGAACCCCTTCAGGCGATCCAAGGTCAGGTCCCGGTAGGCGTCGTGGCCCACCGCGGCCACGATACCGTCCACCGGGGCGGCCTCGTCCAGGCTCACCGGCCGCAACCCGAACTCCCGCTCGGCCTCGCCCGGATCGGCCAGGGGGTCGTGGGCCAGCACCTCCACGCCGTACTCCTGGAGTTCCCGAATCACGTCCTTCACCCGGGAGTTGCGCAGATCCGACACGTTCTCCTTGAACGTGAGCCCCAGCACCAGGACCCGGCTGCCCTGTACCACCTTTCCGCACCGGATCAAGCCCTTCACCGTGTTCTCGGCCACGTACTTGCCCATGCCGTCGTTGATGGCCCGGCCGGCCAGGATCACCTGGGGCTTGTACCCCAGCTCCTCCGCCTTGTAGGTGAGGTAGTAGGGATCCACGCCGATGCAGTGTCCTCCCACCAGCCCCGGCGTAAACCGGAGGAAGTTCCACTTGGTGCCGGCCGCCTCCAGCACGGCCCGGGTGTCGATGCCCATGCGGTTGAAGATCACCGACAGCTCGTTCATGAGCGCAATGTTCAGGTCCCGCTGGGTGTTCTCGATCACCTTGGCCGCCTCGGCCGTCCGAATGGTGGGCGCCCGGTGGACCCCGGCCTCCACCACCAGCTCGTACACCCGGGCGACCACCTCCAAGGTGGCGGCGTCCTGCCCCGCCACCACCTTCACGATTCGCTCCAAGGTGTGCTCCTTGTCCCCCGGGTTGATCCGCTCGGGCGAGTACCCCACCCGGAAGTCCGTGCCACACCTCAGCCCGGACTCGCGCTCGAGCACCGGAACGCACACCTCCTCGGTTACCCCCGGATAGACGGTGGACTCGTACACCACCACCGCACCGGGCGTGAGGTTCTGGCCGATGGCCCTGCTGGCCGCCACGATCGGCCCCAGATCCGGCTTCTTGTGACGGTCGATGGGCGTGGGTACGGCCACCACCACGAACGACGCCCTCCGAAGGTCCCCCGGGTTGGTGGTGTAGTCGATCCGAGCCGATGCCAGCTCGTCCGGGCCCAGCTCGCCGGTGGGGTCGGTGCCGTTTCGCAACGACTCCACCTTGGCCTCGCTTACGTCGAACCCCACCACCGGCACCTTGCGTCCGAACGCCACGGCCAATGGAAGCCCCACGTACCCCAGCCCCACCACGGCCAGCGTTGCATCGCCGGATTGCAGGCGATCCGGAATCGACGAGAAATCGTGTGACATGGAAGTTCCTTTCCGTAACTGCGGTCGTTAGTCGTTGGTCTGGGGCCTTCGGCCCGCTAGACAGCTAGGCGGCCGGGCGGCTCTCGAACCGCGCCAAAACTCGGAGGGGCAAGGGACCCGTCGGAGAGCCGGGCGCGGCCCCTTAGCTCGCCGCGCAGCGCCTCCGAAGCTCGGACCGCGAAAGGGTTCGGATTCCAGCGAGTTGCCATGAAACCAGCTCTTCGGTCCCGTGCCTGCGCGGCGGATCTCATGCCCGGCTTCGCGCCCGGCCGGAGGCAGGTCCCTTGCCCCGCCCTCCGAGGTGCCGCGCCTATTTTGTCGCCGGGTTGATAGGAGCCAAAATGCAGTCGACAGAAGCCAGGGCAAGGACCGCGGAGCCGGTTTGCATGAAGCATTGGGACACACGAGAGGTTTTCCGCCTCCCAGCCTCCCAGCCTCTCGGCCTACCTCACCTGCTTCTCGGCCCGAAGGGCCGCCTCGACCTCAGGCCACAGGTCCTGGCCCTCGGTGTTCAGGTACTCGCGGACCCGCTCCACCCGGACCGGATCTCCGTAGCGCGACACGAGCACCGCCGCCCGCACGCGGGCCTGCCTGGGGAGGTCGGCCGAAACCGCCCCTTCCACCGCGTTCCAGGCCTCGTCGGTGTCGCACAGGGCAAGCCCTTCGACCGCGTGGAGCGCAGCCCGGTCGTCCCGGCCCGCCTCCAGCGCATCCAACAGGGCCTTGCAGCCCTTCTCCCCCAGCCTGGCCAGGGCCCGTGCTGCGAGCCACCCCACCTGGGGGTCGTCGAGGACCCGGGCCAGGTCCGGCACGGCCGCCGGGTCCCCGATCTCCCCGAGCACCCAGCACGCGGCAGCCTTGCGGCCCGGGTTGTCGGCACGCAGCTCCTCCTCCAGGAACGGGACCACCGCGGTGCCGAGGCGCTGAAGGATCTGGAACCGAAGGCTCATGGTGGGGTCGTTGGGGCTTGCGGAGAAGAACAGCTCGGGCTTTTCCGCCCCCACCCGCTCCAAGGCGAGTCCGGCGAACCATCTCAGGTCCTCGTCGCGCAGGGCCTGGAGAAGCGGTTCCACGGCCCGGGCCGTTCCCACGGACACCAGCCCGGCCACGGCCGCGATCCGCACGGCCCGCGCGGGGTGACCGAGCAGCTCGATCATCACCTTCTCGGCACGAGGATCGCCGATATCGCGCAGAACGTTGAGCGCCCGCACCTTGACGGCGGGCGGCCCGGTGCGGCACACCTCCACCAGGCGCTCCACCGCGGGCTTCCCAAATCGGACCAGCGCCGCCCGGGCGGTCTCGGCAACCTGTTCATCGTCGTCGCCTAGCCTCTCCGCCAGGGCGTCCACCACCCACGCGGCATCTTCCAGGTTCTCTGCCAGCTTTCCCAGGGAGAACGCCGCGTTCTTGCGTACCCGGGCGTCCTCGTCGTCCAACACCCCCACCAGGGGCTCCACGGCCCTCAGATCTCCCAGCCCGCCC
Organism: Deltaproteobacteria bacterium; assembly: GCA_013152215.1. Classification (GTDB taxonomy): domain Bacteria; phylum Desulfobacterota; class Deferrisomatia; order Deferrisomatales; family Deferrisomataceae; genus Deferrisoma. The sequence continues at coordinate 11,311 of JAADGT010000269.1, read as the reverse complement.
AACAGGTAGGCGGCTTCCTGCCGCACCCGCGGGTCGGGGCTTTGGAGAGCCTGGATCACGGGCTCGGCGTTGTCCCGGCCGTATCGGAGAAGAGCCTCTGCGATCAGGCTCGAGAGCCCTTTGTCCTCCCGGACCAGGCGTCCCAGGACGGCCTCCACCGCCCGGGGGCCGCCGATCTGGAGGAGCGCCGTGACCGCGTACATGCGCACCTCGTCCCGGGGATCGTCCAGATAGCGGATCAGGGTAGGCACGGCGCGCCGATCCTGGATCTCACCCAGGAGGTAGATGCAGTCGATGGTGGTGGCCTGATCCGCTTCCTCCAGGATCTCGATCAGGGGCGTCACGGCCTCGGATCCCATCCGGACCAGGGTGGCCCCGATGAGCCAGTTGTTGCGGGTACGGCGCATCTCCGACACCAGCCGGGGCACGGCCCGGGGCCCCATCTGGTGCAGTACCTCCATGGCCTCGAGCGCCGCCGGGATGTCCTCGCCCTTGAGCACCTTGAGCAGCGCCTCCAGGCGACCGTCCTCGGTGGGTGCGGCCACGGCCCGGCGAACCGCCTCGGACCCTTGGGTACGGCTCCGGGGCAGGGTGCGCATCGCGGCGCCGGCGCTCCACGCCGTACACAGAACGAGGCCCAGGGCAACCCACTTTCGCCCCGGGCCTCGCCAGACGAACATCCACCCCATGGAACCGACTCCCCTGCCCCCCGCTCGGGCTACGGCTAGGGTTTGCAGGCGGGATCGGTCAACAGCTCGTCGAGGACGAACGGCACCTCGCTGATGCCGTCCGCGTAGTCCCCCACGTGGGCATACCGAATCACCCCCTGACAGTCGATGATCACCTTGAGGGGGATCGGTCCGGACAACCCGTAGATCTTGGTGGCCACCTCGAACTCGGTGTCCATGAGCATGGGATAGGTCAGCTTGTACTTCTCGCGCAGGGTGCGGATCTTCTGCCGATCCTTCTTGTCCCCGCGGCTGAGGGTGATGGCCAGAAGCTGGTAGCCCTTGTCCTTGTACTGGCGGTCCTCCTGCTCCAGGCGGGGCATCTCGCCCTTGCAGATATCGCACCACGTGGCCCAGAACTCCAGCATGATCACCTTGCGGCCGAGGAACTGGTCCAGGGAGACCGGCTTACCGGTCTCGAAGTCCTCCAGGGTGAAGGTGGGGGCCTTGTCGCCGATCTGGAGCCGCATGGCGGTCTCCTGGGCGCGGGCCAGCCCGGCCCAGGCCACGACCAGAGCCGCCCCCACCATGACCGCTTTCTTCCCCGCCGAAAACGACATCTCGTTCCTCCCTCCGGTGCCGGGCTTTCGTCTTCTACGGATCGCGTCAGTGATCGAGCTCCAGGGGCCTCCGCCACCGCTCCACGGTGCGGCGGGCCCACTCCTGGCCCCGGTCGCCGTGGCACTTGGGGCAGGTTCGCTCGATCCGGCGATCATAGCAGTTGTCGGGGTGCACAAGGAAGTACCCGTAGGAGTGCACGTCCCGCTTCGCCTTCTCCTGGGCCATCAGGTCCTTGGTCTGCTGGACGTGGCAGTCGAAGCACACCAGCTTTGCCGTGTCGGGGTGGTGGGTGTGCTCGGCGTAGCGGTCCTTGAACTCGTGGCAGCCGAAGCAAAACGACATGCCCCCCTCCACCTCTTTCCGGGGCTTCTTGTCGGCGCCGTAGATGCCGCACACGTCGCAGCGCACCTTGTTCTTTCCGCTACGCTCCTCCTTCCATTTGGCGAAGTTGCGCAGGATGGCCTGGCTGTTCGTCTCGTCGGGCAGCTTGTCGAGGGGAACGTAGTACCTGCCCAGGTCCTCGCCCGGACGGAACCCCACCGGGAAGTAGTAGGTTCCGGACGGATCACGGCCGCGGACGTGGCACGCCGCGCAGATCATCTCGCTTCGGGCTTGGGGCAGCTTGCCGGGGTGTACGATCGGCCCCTCGCCCCCGGCCTCGGCATGGGCCCGGCCCGGCCCATGGCAGGCCTCACACCCGATCCGGTGCTCGGCCACGGCTCCGGTGGCCGGGTCGAACCCGGTCACGTGGCAGCCCTTGCAAAACTTCCCGTAGGGTTTCTTCCGCCACGACCACACGTTGTAAGGACGCCACTGCTGGGACTGGATGCTCCAGAGCTTGGGCAGCACGAAGTAGTCGTCCCCGATCTTCTTCATGTACCGCTGGTCCCAGTGCCCACCGATCACGTAGTCCACGTCGTCCTTGGTGAACCCCAGGTTGGGCACCGAGAAGTCGCCCAGGATCACGTCAGGGTTCTTCCGGGCGTCCTGGACCACCGTGGCGTGGAACGTCTCCTTCCACCCCTCGTACTTGTCGGCGTGGCACTCCCCGCACCGGGTGCTGCCCACGTACCCCGTGAGATCCACCGCACCCGCAGTCCCGGCGGCCAGAAGGGCCATCAACCCCCAAACGAGACGCCTCATCCGCTCTCCCTCAGGATCGCCCGCACCTCTTCCTCGAACCGCGGGGCCATCGCACGCTTGAACCCGGTATGGACCGCCCGCACCACCCCCCGCCGGTCGATCACCACGGTCACCGGAATCAACCACTTCGTGTAGTGTTGGGAGATCGCCAGGTCGGGATCCACCAGGATCGGGTAGGGGGGAGCCAGGTCCCGTTCCGCCATGGCTCGGGACAGGGCTTCTGCCGGGGTGCGGTCGGTGTTGACCCCGAGCACCTGGAGGCCCTCGGGGCCGTAGCGCTCCTGGAGCCCCGCCAGGAACGGCATCTCTTCGAGGCAAGGGCTGCACCGGATGCCCCAGAACTGGAGGATCACCACCTTCCGGCCCACCAGGTCCGAGAGCCGGACCTCCTTGCCCCCGAGGTCCCGCCCCACGAAGTCGATGTACCCCTTGCCCACGGCCACGTGTCCGTCGGCCGGGGGTGCCGGCGCCGGCACCCGCACCGCCGGCCCCTCCACCCCCATCCCAGCGCATCCGGCCCCCAGAAGGAGCAGGAGGACCGGCGCCACCGCGGTGACTCGGAGCCCCGCCACCACCGGCTACTCCGCCAACAGGGCCTGGAGGGTCTTTTCGTAGGTGGCCTCGTCCCCGGCCTCATACCCTTCGTGCCGGAACCGGATCACCCCCTTCTTGTCGATCATCACGTTCAGCGGGGCACCCATCAGGCCGTAGGCGTCGATCACACCGAACTCGGGGTCCGGCGTCACCGGAAAGGTGATGCCGGCGGCTTTGAGGTCCTCACGGCTCTCCAGCTGCCCCCGGATGAACGGGGCGTCCACCCCGTCGGCGTTCACGGCCAAAAGTACCAATCCCTGCCCCCGGTACTTCTCCCAGAGCTTCTGGAGCTCCGGCAGCTCCCGTATGCACGGCCCACACCGCAACCCCCAGAAGTTGAGCCACACCACCTTGCCCCTCAGGTCGACCAGTCGGTACGGATTGCCGTCCAGGTCGGACAGGTCGAAGGCGGGGGCCGGTTTGCCCACCCACTCGTCCGCCTCCTCGCCCGCCTGGGCGGCCGCCGCCGCGAAGAGCACCAGTCCCACCACGACCCAGGCCCATCTGCGCACCTGCCTCATTGGCAACTCCCCTTTCCGGAAAAGTGACGAAGCGCACGAATTGTAGGGGCCGGCTTGGGCCCCCGTCAACGAGGTACGAGTCGAGGAAAACATGGAAGCCCCTCCAGGCCCCTGCGGGGCCCTACCACGGGAAGGGTAACTTTCGTTGGTCCGGGGCCATTGCCGGCGGCGGGGCATGGGGCCTGCTTCCGGCCGGGCGCGAGTGCAGCATCCGATCGCCGCGCCTTCGCATGCCGTTGCCAGAGCAGCTTGTTCGGGCGGCGACAGCGGAGGATCCTGGAACTCGACAAAACTACGGATGTTCGGGGGGCGCGGCGAGCCAAGGAGCCGCGCTCGGCGCTCCAGCAGTCCCCATGCCCCCCGAGACCGTGACGTGACGCCAAAAAGGCGTGGCCATGCTTGGAACGCTGGGAGATCACGGAGGGTTTTAAGCCTCCTAGCCTCCTAGCGTCCTAGCGGAAGTTACATGGAAGCGGGTGCGGGCGGGAGGGCTGTAAGCCGGGTTCTGTACCCCTTTCGGGGCGGCGACCATTCCTCTGGGACCCGGGTCTCCCCGGGCCTCCAGCGGCCTACCCGGGAGCTTGGGGCGGGCCACCCTCGTCGCGCTCCCCTATTTGGCCTTGCTCCGGGTGGGGTTTGCCGAGCCGGCCCGGTTGCCCGGACCGCTGGTGAGCTCTTACCTCACCGTTTCACCCTTACCCGGCTCCCCAAGGGAACCGGGCGGTCTGTTCTCTGTGGCACTTTCCTTCGGGTTGCCCCGACTGGACGTTATCCAGCACCCTGCCCTGTGGAGCCCGGACTTTCCTCCCCGGGGGCCGGGCCCCCGGGGCGGCCGCCCGCCCTCTCGCTGCCGCACCCGTCTTCTTTCGGCGGGAAATCGAACGGACTTGAACGTGGACCCGGCATCCGAATCGGCGCATTTGCCTCCCTGATCGGGGGCGGCAAGGGACCTGCCTCGGAAAAGCGCGCCTACTTTTCGCCGGATCGATGACTGTTACCGCTGCCACCCTCCGAGGTTACCGAAAACTCACTCCCCCTGCGGTGGCTCCCGGGGAGGCACCAGGATCCGGTGGCAGTTGGGGCACTGGAGCACCCGCGTGCGCCGGATGATCTCGATGTACATCTGGGGAGGGATCCGCATGTAGCACGCCGTGCACGCCTCGTCACGGGCCTCGACCACGGCCAGCCCCCCCCGACGGGAGCGGATGAGACGGTACCGGTCCACCACGTCCTGGGGCAAGTCGCCGAGGATCCTCTGCTCCTCGGCCCGGTGCCCGGCCATGGCCTGCTCGGTCTCCTCCATTACAGATTTGAGGCGCTGCTCAGCCTCTGCCAGGGCGCCCTCCAGGTCCCTCACCCGGGTCTGCACCCGCTCCATGTCCACCCGCACGGCCTCAAGCTCCTCCACATCCCGCTCCAGCGCCTGCTCCTCCTGGGCCACGGTTTGTTTCGCGGAGCTCATCTCGGCCAGAACCGCCTGGTACTCGCGGCTCGTCTTTACGTCGCCCATTCGCGACTTGATCCGCTGGATCCGCTCCTTGCCGTCCTTGATTGCCAGCTCTCGCTTGCGGCGCTCGATGTCGAGGGCGTGGGCCCGCTCGCGGTAGGCGTCGAGGTTCTGCTGGGTCTCCCGCAGGTCCTCCTCGGCCCGCGCCCGGGCCTCCTCCGCCTCCTTGCGGCGGGCGGTCAGCCGGTCGATCTCGTCGGCCACCTGCTGCAGCCGTTCCAATAACGTCAACACGTCCTGCTGTCCGGTCTCCAACGTCGCCTCCTTCTGGTTCTTTGGGCCTGCGGCCCGGCTGCCTGCCGAGCCCTCGGAGAAAACCGCAGAGAAACCGGAGCCCGGCCCCCTTTTTCAGGTTCGGACCGGGCTCCAGGGTTCGTCTTCCTCCAGCACCACCACCTTCACCCCCCTTTGGTCCCCTTGCGAAACGGCTTGCACCGCCTCGGCCAGCGCCTCCACGGCGCACCGCTCGCCCACGGCGTGGCCCACGTCCACCAAGGCCATCCCCGCCTCCCGGGCGTCGAGGGCGGCATGGTGACGCACGTCACCCGTGACCAGCACCTGCGCCCCGGCCTCCTGGGCGGACGGCCACAGCGACGCCCCGCTCCCCCCGCACACCGCCACCCGCTCCACCCGCCGCAACGGATCGCCCACCACCCGGGCGGTGGGCGCCGAGAGGCCTGTCGCCTCCCGGGCGAACTCCGCCAGGGGCACCGGATCCGGCAACCGCCCCACCCGCCCCAGGCCCGGCCCGTCCTTACCGGAGTCGGGCAGGGGCTCCACCTCCACCAGCCCCAGCTTCGCGGCCAACCGATCGTTCACCCCACCCAAGGCACGGTCTAGGTTGGTGTGGGCGCAGTACACCGCCACCCCTGCCGTCAGCAGGTCTCGGATCTTCCGGCCCAGGGGGGTCGAGAGGTCGATGCGTGCAAGGGGTTCGAGGAAGAGGGGGTGGTGGGTGAGGAGGAGCTCGGCCCTCTGGCTCAGGGCCGCGGCCACGGCCGCAGGGGAGGGGTCGAGGGCCACCAGTACGGTCCGGACCCGGGCGCGGGGGTCACCCAGCTGGAGCCCCGGCCGGTCCCAGGGTTCGGCCAGTGACAGGGGCGCCACCGATTCCACCGCCCTGGCGATCTCGGAGACGGTCAGCGACACGCGCGTCCTCCCCCCGGCATCGCCGTCGGTTCCAACGAACTCCCCATGGGTTGTCCCGCGAGTGGTGGGCCCACCTGGATTCGAACCAGGGACCGGCCGGTTATGAGCCGGCTGCTCTGACCAACTGAGCTATGGGCCCTTCGGAAACCGTGGATTATCGGCGAGAGCGGGCTTGGTGTCAAATGCGAATCCCATACGGCCGGGCGCCCCCCCGGCTCCCCGGTCAGGCCTTCTTCAGCATGGGCCCCAGGGGCCGGCCGCCCACCAGGTGCACGTGGAGGTGGAACACCTCCTGTCCGGCATCCGGCCCGGTGTTGCTGATCAGCCGATAGCCGCTCCGAGCCACCCCCTCCTTCTCGGCGATCTCTCCGATCGCCCGGGCCAGGCTCGCCAGAAATGGAGCGTCCTCGGCGGTCAGATCCGCAAAACTCTCCCGGTGGGCGCGGGGCACGATGAGCACGTGCACCGGCGCGATGGGACGGATGTCCCGGAACGCCACCGCGTGCTCGTCCTCCCATACCTTGTCGGCCGGAATCTCTCCCGCCACGATCTTGCAGAAGATGCACTCTGCCACGGGAACACCTCCTTTCTCTCGAAGGCTAGAAAGCTGGGAGGCTAGGAGGCTTGAAAACCCCACTGCTTTCCAACCGTTCCAAGCATGACCGCGCCTCTTTGGGGTCACCTCATGGTCTGGGGGGCATGGGGTCTGCTGGAGAGCCGCGTGCGGCTCCTTAGCTCGCCGCGCAGTGCCTCCAACGCTCGTACCGTGAATTCGTTCGCGCCCCGCCGAACGGTCATGAAACCACCGCCCGTGCCCCGTGCCTGCGCGGCGAATCGCAATGCCCGGCTTCGCGCGCGGCCGGAAGCAGGCCCCATGCCCCGCCGCCGGCTGTGACCCCCGGGTCATGCAACGTTACCTTCCCGGTTGCAGGGCCCCGCAGGGGCCTGATGGAGCTTCTAAGCATCACCACGTCTCTCTGGCGTCACCTCACGGTCCACGAGGGACAGGGTCTGCCCAGGGAACCGGGGCGACGAACGACTCACGACGCCCGACAAACGGCCTACCGGTCCGAAGGCCCGAAGTCGAACCGCAGGGTGCCGTAGGGCCCGGTGAGCCACAGCACGGGGCGGACCTCGGGCCCTGGCTCGCCGGTCTTGGGGAAGATCAGGGTGTACTCCCGGGTCCAGGGGCTCACATAGGGGTACTCGACCCGGCTCTTGTCGTTCTTGGGCAGGGCCACCACCTGCACGGGCTCCACCCGGGACCCATCGGGCAGCTCGAGCACGGCCCTCCACAGGGTGTCGGGTTTCTCCAGGTCGTTGGTGTCCGGAGAGGGCGTGTAGAGCGCCACGTGGAACTCCCACGCCAGCCGCGCGGCCCGGAGCTCCTCGGCCCGCATCCGCTCGGCCTCGTCTGGCCCCAGGCGGTAGCGCGCGGCCGTGGTGGCCACCAGGGCCTCCCGCAGGGGGGGCGACCGCCAGGTGGCCCAGGCCTTGGCCACGGTGTCGAGCCCGCTGTACAGCTCGGCGCTCCGGGTGTGCTCCCGAAGCGCCCGGCCGTAGGCCGTGGCCGGGTCTGCGAAGTCCCGGGTCAGGAACACCCCCTGCCGGGCCGGCGCGCAGGCGGCCAGGACCACCAGCGCCGCCAACAGGGGAAGCTTAGCCCACCACGTCGGCTTTGGTGAACAGGGCCTCGAACCGGTACCCCCGGGACTCGATGGCCTGCCTTCCCCCCTCCTCCCGGTCCACCAGGGCCAGAACGCCGAGCACGGCATACCCTTCCTCCTCGATCCGTTCGATCGCCCGAAGGCTCGACCCGCCGGTGGTCACCACGTCCTCCAGCACCACCACCCGCGCCCCGGGCCGCAGGTTCTTGCTTCCCTCGATCCACCGCCGGGTGCCGTGGCCCTTGGGCTCCTTGCGGACGATGAACGCCGGCACCGGCCGCCCCTCGAGCTGGGAGACCAGGCTGGTGGCGGTGGCCAGGGGGTCGGCCCCCAAGGTCATGCCGCCCACCCCCTCCACCTCGCCGAACCCCCGGAGGCGGTCGAAGAACAGGCGGCCGATCAGGTACGCCCCCCGGGGGTGGAGGGCGGTCTGCTTGCCGTCCACGTAGAAGTCGCTCTCGCGGCCCGAGGCCAGCACCACCCGGCGGCGCTCGTAGCTCTTCTCGCGAACCAGGGAGAGCAGCTCCTGCCACAGGGTCTTCGTGTCTTCGTGCATTCCGGGTCCTTTCCAAACTTCGGTCTTCGGTCGCCGGTCCTCGGTCCGCCGGTCTGGGGTCTTCGGTCCGCTGGAGGGCTAGAAAGCTGGGAGGCCGAGGGGCTGAAAACCTCTCGGTCCTCCTAGTGCTTCATGCGAACCTGCCTCACTGCACCGAAATCGTGGGGGCGAGGGACCTGCCGGAGAGCCGGGTGCGGCCCCTTGGCTCGCCGCGCAGCGCCTCCGGCGCTCGGACCGCGAAATGGTTCGGATTCCACCGAGCTGTCATGAAACCCAACTCTTCGCTCCCGTGCCTGCGCGGCGAATCTCATGCCCGGCTTCGCGCTCGGCCGGAGGCAGGTCCCTCGCCCCGCCCTCCGAGATGAGGCGCCTATTTTGTCGCCGCGCTGGTAACACTAACAGCCCGGCGCTTCGTCGCGGCAACTGCCCACCGGGTAGGCGCCGGTGAAGCAGGCGTCGCAGAACTCGTACCCGTCTCCGTTGGTGGCCCGCCGCAGCCCCTCGTGGCTCAGGTACCCCAGGGAGTCCGAGGTCAGGAATCGGTTGATCTCGTCCACGGCGTGGTTGGCCGCGATGAGCTCGGTGCGGGTGGGCGTGTCGATGCCGAAGTAGCAGGGATAGGTGGTGGGCGGCGAGGAGATCCGCATGTGCACCTCCCGGGCCCCGGCCTCCCGGATCATCTTCACGATCTTCTGGCTCGTGGTACCCCGCACGATCGAGTCGTCCACCACCACCACCCGTTTGCCTTGGAGCACGCCCCGCACCGCATTGAGCTTGAGACGCACCCCGAAGTGCCGGATCGACTGCTCCGGCTCGATGAAGGTCCGGCCCACGTAGTGGTTCCGGATCAACCCCATGCCGAACGGGATCCCCGAGGCCTCGCTGTAGCCCAGGGCGGCCACGATGCCCGAGTCGGGCACCGGGATCACCACGTCCGCCTCCACCGGGTGCTCCCGGGCCAGCTCCCTGCCCAGGGCGGTGCGCACCCGGTAGACCGACTGGCCGAACACCACCGAGTCGGGCCGCGCGAAGTAGATGTGCTCGAACACGCACCGCCGGGGCGGCACGGGGTCGAACGGCCGGAGGCTCTCCAGACCCTTGGCGCTGATCATCACCAGCTCCCCCGGCTCCACCTCGCGCAGGTACTCGCCGCCGATCAGGTCCAGCGCGCAGGTCTCCGAGGCCACCACGTACGAGTCCTTGACCTTGCCCAGGATGAGCGGCCGGAACCCGTGGGGGTCGCGCACCGCGATGAGCCGCTTCTCGATCAGCACGAGCAGGCTGTACGCCCCTTCCACGTGTCCGAGAGCGTCCACCAAACGGTCCACCAGCTTCTCCTTGCGGCTGCGGGCGTAGAGGTGGGCGATCACCTCCGTGTCGGAGCTGCCCCGGAAGATGCTGCCCTCCTCCTCCAACCGGAGCCTGAGGGCCTCGGCGTTGACCAGGTTGCCGTTGTGGGCGAACGCGATCGAGCCGTGGACCGTCTCCACCACGAACGGCTGGGCGTTCTTGAGCTCGCTCGATCCGGCGGTGGAGTATCGGACGTGGCCGATGGCGTGCACGCCTTGGAGCCGCTCGAGGGTGGGCTCGTCGAAGATGTCGTGCACCAGCCCCATGCCGAGATGGAACCGCATACCGTCGCCCTCCGCCACGGCGATGCCGGCGCTCTCTTGGCCCCGGTGCTGGAGGGCGTGAAGCCCCAGGTAGGTGAGGTTCGCAGCCTCGGGGTGGTTGTAGATACCGAACACCCCGCAGTGGTCGTGCCAGTGTTTGTCCATGGGATCGGTCGTTGGTTCTCGGTTGTTAGTTGTTGGTTGTTGGTCGTCGGCCGAACGGCCGCCGCGGAGCCCTCTCAAAGAAAAGGGCCCCCCAAACGACGAACGACCAACGACCCGCGACGAACGGCCTCCCAGCCTTTTAGCCTCTCAGGTACTCCACGGCGTTGCGGAACAGCGCCAGGCCCTGGCCCTCCTCGGGCAGGTCCTCCCGGGTCCACCGGGGGTGGTTGGTCCGGTGGAGGAACGCCTCGGGGTGGGGCATCAGCCCGAACACCCGTCCGGTCGGGTCGCACACCCCGGCCACGGCGGAGGGGCTGCCGTTGGGGTTCCAGGGGTAGGTCTGGGTGGGATTGCCCTGGGGATCGGTGTACCGGAGCGCCACCAGCCCTGCCGACTCCATCTCGGCCAGCATCCGGGGCTCCCCGGTCACGAATTTCCCCTCGCCGTGCCGCACCGGGTAGTACAGCCTGTCCAGGCCCCGGGTGAACACGCACGGGGTCGCCGGATCGACCCGCAGGTAGACCCACCGGTCCTCGAACCGGCCCGAGTCGTTGTGGGTGAGGCTCGCTGTGGGCTCGCCGTACCTCCCGCCCAGGGCCGGGAGGAGGCCCAGCTTCACCAGGAGCTGGAACCCGTTGCACACGCCCAGCACCAGCTTTCCGGCCGCCACGAAGGCCATGAGGTCGTCGAAGAACCGGTGGGTCCCGTTGTCCCGCACCCGGCCGTACCGGAACCGCACCGCCCCGGCCTTGGCCGCGCCCAGGTCGTCGCCGTCCAGGAACCCGCCGGGAAGGTTCAGGAAGTCGTAGTCCGCCAGCCGCACCCGGCCGGCGAACACCTCGGCCGTGTGCACCACGGTGGCCTCGGCCCCGGCCAGCCGGCACGCATGGGCCATCTCGCGTTCGCAGTTGGTGCCGTTTCCGGTCAGCACCAGGGCCTTCACCTTGGGCATCGCGTCAAACCTCGAAGAGGGAACCATCGTCGGGCCCCTGCGGGGCCGCCTAGAGACTAGTGTAGCGTTTCCGAAATGCCGCGGTTTTCCCAGGGGGTGGGGCTGGGGGCCCCTCCTTCGCTGAACGGCCTCGCAGGGGCCGCCTCGGCGCGGTC
>JAADGT010000344.1 GCA_013152215.1 Deltaproteobacteria bacterium | reverse complement strand
CGCTGTCGTCGGCCGGCGCGGTTACTTCACCTCTTCGAAGTCCGCGTCCACCACGCCCTCGTCGCCGCCGCCGGAGCCTCCCGAGCCCCCGGCCTGGGCCTCGGCCCCGGCGCCGGCCTGGGACGCGGAGGTGCGCTTGTACATCTCCTCGGCCAGCTTGTGGGAGGCCTGGGTCAGGCGCTCGAACGCGGCCTTGATCCGGCCCACGTCGTCCGCCTTCAGGGCCTCCTTGGCCTCGCTGAGGGCCGACTCCACGTCCGAGCGGTTGGCCGCGTCGAGCTGGTCGCCGAACTCTTTGAGGCTCTTCTCGGTGGAGTACACCAGGCCGTCCAGCCGGTTGCGCTCCTCGGCCAGCTCCCGCTGCCGCCGGTCCTCCTCGGCGTGGGCCTCGGCCTCCCGCACCATCCGCTGGATCTCCTCCTCCGACAGGCCGGACGAGGCCTTGATCTCGATCGACTGCTCCTTGCCGGTGGCCAGGTCCTTGGCCGACACGTGCAGGATGCCGTTGGCGTCGATGTCGAAGGTCACCTCGATCTGGGGCACGCCCCGCGGGGCCGGCGGGATGCCCACCAGCTCGAACCGGCCGATGGTCTTGTTGTCCCGCGCCATCTCCCGCTCGCCCTGGAGCACGTGGATCGACACGGCCGACTGGTTGTCCTCGGCCGTGGAGAAGATCTGGCTCTTCCGGCACGGGATGGTGGTGTTGCGCTCGATGATCTTGGTGAACACCCCGCCCAGGGTCTCGATGCCCAGGCTCAGGGGCGTCACGTCCAGAAGCAGCACGTCCTTCATCTCGCCGGCCAGCACCGCCGCCTGGATCGCAGCGCCGATGGCCACCACCTCATCGGGGTTCACGCCCTTGTGGGGCTTCTTGCCGAAAATCTTCTCGACCCGCTCCTGCACGGCCGGCATCCGGGTCATGCCGCCCACCAGGATCACGTCGTCGATCTGGGACGGGCTCAGCCCCGCGTCCTTGAGGGCCTGGCGGCAGGGGGGCTCCAGCTTGTCCAGGAGGTCGGCGCACAGCTGCTCCACCTTGGCCCGGGTCAGCCGCATGTTCAGGTGCTTGGGCCCGCTCTGGTCCGCCGTGATGAACGGCAGGTTGACCGTGGTCTCGGTCATGGTGGACAGCTCCATCTTGGCCTTCTCGGCGGCCTCCTTGAGCCGCTGGAGGGCCATGGGATCGTTGCGGAGGTCCACCCCCTGCTCCTTCTTGAACTCGTCGGCCAGGTAGTCGATGATCCGCTTGTCGAAGTCCTCGCCGCCCAGGAAGGTGTCACCGTTGGTGGCCTTGACCTCGAACACCCCTTCGCCGAGCTCGAGGATCGAGATGTCGAAGGTGCCGCCGCCCAGGTCGAACACCGCGATCTTCTTCTCGCCCTCCTTGTCCAGGCCGTAGGCCAGGGCCGCGGCCGTGGGCTCGTTGATGATCCGCTTGACCTCGAGCCCCGCGATCCGGCCGGCGTCCTTGGTGGCCTGGCGCTGGCTGTCGTTGAAGTAGGCCGGCACCGTGATCACCGCCTCGGTCACGGGCTCGCCCAGGTAGTCCTCGGCGGTCTGCTTCATCTTCTGGAGGACCCAGGCCGAGACCTCGGCCGGGCTGTACTTCTTGCCCCGCACCTCCACCCAGGCGTCGCCGTTGGTCCCCTCCACGATCCGGTAGGGGACCATCTTCTTGTCCTTCTCCACCTCGGGGTCCGTGTACTTGCGGCCGATCAGCCGCTTGATCGCGAACAGCGTGTTCTCCGGGTTCGTCACGGCCTGGCGCTTGGCCGCCTGCCCCACCAGCCGCTGACCGTCCTCGGTGATGGCCGCCATGCTCGGGGTGGTCCGGCTGCCCTCCGCGTTGGGGATGACCGTGGGCTCCCCGTTCAGAACCGCTGCCACCACGCTGTTGGTGGTCCCCAGGTCAATGCCGATGATCTTTCCCATGGGTTCGCCTCCTCTATCAGGATTCTCGTTCGGTCGGTCGTCGCCCCGGATCGGGGCGCGCGTACCTTAACCATCGCCCTGGGGCGGGGCAACCTTGGTCACCACAACCTTTGCGGGTCGGAGCAGCCTCCCCTTCAGCCGGTAGCCCTTCTCGAAGACCTGGTGGACCTTGCCGTTCTCCTCGCCGGGCACCTGGGCCATGGCCTCGTGCACGTAGGGATCGAACGGCTCCCCCTCGCCGGGCACCGGCTCCACCCCGTGCCGGGCCAGGGCGTCCCGGAACTGCTGGAGCACGTGCCCCAGCCCCTCCAGGAGGGCCTCGAACCCTTCGGACCCCGTCTGGCGGGCGTGATCCACGGCCCGCTCCAGGTTGTCGAGCACGGGCAGCAGGTCCTTGAGCAGCCCTTCCGCGCCGTACTCCACGGCCTCCTTGAGCCGCTTCTCCGTCCTCTTCTTGTAGTTCTCCAGCTCGGCCGCCAGGTAGAGGACGCGCTTCTGGGCCTCCTCCAGCTCGGCCGTGCGCTGGGCCAGCAGCTCCTCGACCGACGGCCCGCCGGCCTCCTCCGCACCTGCCTGGGTCTCGGCGGCCTCGGACGGCTCCCCTTCCCCCGCGGGGGCGCCAGGGTCTGCCGCCTGCTCTTCCGTGTCGGTCCGCACCTCGTCCTTCGTTTCGGTCATGTCCGGTCTCTCCGATTCTCGTTAGACGGCCCGGGCCTTCGGCCCGCTGGAAAGCTGGGAGGCTAGAAAGCCATCAACCCGGCGGATAAACGGGCGCTATCGTTCCCTGATCAGAGGGGCAAGGGACCTGCCGGAGAGCCGGGCGCGGCCGTAGTCAGGGGCCAGAATTCAGATGACGGTGGACAGAGAAAAACTCGCCGGGGGGCGATCGCAGGTGGAGCACTTTCCGGAACGCCTGTCCTCTGTCCGCTGAAATCTGTTTCCTGAACCCCTTGCCCCGCCCTCCGACAGGACCTTCGGCCCGCTAGGCGGCCGGGAGGCGCTCGGCCCTACAGCCGCTCCAGGGCCTGGCCCAGCAGCCGGGCCGCGTACTCCACCAGGGCGATCACCTCGCCGTAGGGCATCCGGGTGGGGCCGATCACCCCGAGGGCCCCCATGGGTCGGTCGTCGCGGCCGTACGCCGTGGCCACCACGGAGCACCCCTGCAGGTCGGCCACCGGATTCTCGGCGCCGATGGACACCTGCACGCCCGGGGCCTCCACGGCCCGGTCCAGGATCCGCAGAAGGATCCCTTTGCGCTCGAACGCCTCGAACAGCTGGCGCATCCTCCCCAGGTCCTGGAACTCGGGCTGCTCCAGGATCCGCAGGGGCTCCCCCACGTACACCTGCCCGGTGTCATCCTCGGCTCCCACCGCGCGGGAGCCCAGATCGAGAGCCTGCCGCAGGAGCCGGTCGTACTGGACCCGCTCGTTCTCCATCTCCGCCAAGATCCGCTCCCGAACCGCCACCAGGGGCACCCCCTCCAGGAGGCCGTTCAGGTAGTTGGTCATCTTCTCCAGCTCGGCCTGGCTGCGGACCTCGGGCGCCTCCACCAGCCGGTGGTGGACCACCCCCGACTGGGTCACCAGGATCACCAGGACCCGGCCCGGCCTGAGCAGCACCAGGTCCACGTGGCGGAACACCCGCACCTCGATCCGCGGGGCCACGACCAGACCCACCTGGTGCGCCACCCGCGACAGAACCCGGGAGGTGGCCTCGAGCAGGCTCTCCAGGGCGTCCATGTCCGCCTCCCGGATGCCCTGCCGCAGGCGCCGGCGCTGGCCCGAGGGCAGGGAGGGCCCCGGGAGGAGATGGTCCACGTAGTAGCGGTAGCCCCGGTCCGTGGGCTGACGCCCGGCCGAGGTGTGGGGCTGGTACAGGAACCCCATCTCCTCCAGGTCGGCCATCACGTTGCGCACCGTGGCCGGGGAGAT
>JAADGT010000266.1:2225-6094 GCA_013152215.1 Deltaproteobacteria bacterium | reverse complement strand
CGCCTAGCTGGCCGAAGGCCAGGGGCCGTGACGAGTGACGGGTGACCAACGACCGACAACCAACGACCGACCTTATGGACACCATGCGACCGGCAGATCTGTGGGAAGCCGTGGAGGGGGCCCGCGAGCCGGGCACGGTTCGGTGCCGGCTGTGTCACCACCGGTGCCGGATCGCTCCGGCGCGCCGGGGCGTGTGCGGGGTGAGGGAGAACCGGGACGGCCGCCTGGTCACCCTGGTGTACGGTCGGCTGGTCGCCCAGAGCGCGGACCCCATCGAGAAGAAGCCCCTGTTCCACGTGGCCCCGGCAAGCCTGTCGTACTCGATTGCCACGGCGGGGTGCAACTTCCGGTGCAGCCATTGCCAGAACTACCAGATCAGCCAGGTGGTCACCGAGCTCGGACGCCTGCCCGGCCGGTTCGTGCCTGCCCGGGCCGTGGTGGAGGCGGCCGTGGCCGCGGGATGCCGCTCGGTGGCGTACACCTACACCGAGCCCACGGTGTTCTTCGAGTACGCCCGCGACTGCATGGTCCTGGCCCACGAGGCCGGGCTGTTGAACGTGTTCGTGACCAACGGGTACATGAGCCTCGAGTGCCTGGACGCGCTGGAAGGGCTCCTGGACGCGGCCAACGTGGACCTGAAGGCCATGACCGACGAGTTCTACCGGTCGGTGTGTGGGGCTCGCCTCCAGCCGGTGCTCGACACCATCGCGGAGCTGGTGCGCAGGGGGGTGTGGGTGGAGGTCACCACCCTCCTGATCCCGGGGCGGAACGACTCGGACGACGAGCTTCGGGATGTGGCCCGGTTCCTGAGGGGGTTGAGCCCCGACATCCCCTGGCACGTGACAGGGTTCTTCCCCACCTACCGACTCACCGACGCCCCTCCCACCCCGGCCGCCACCCTGATTCGGGCCCGGGAGATCGGCCTGGAGGAGGGGTTGCGGTTCGTGTACACCGGGAATCGGCCGGGCCGCGGCGGGGAGGACACCGTGTGTCCGTCGTGCGGCGCCCTCGTGGTGGGCCGGCTCGGGTACGCGGTGACGGCGCGCAACCTCGACCCGGAGGGCCGGTGCCGGCGCTGTGGCGCCCCGGTCCCCGGACTGGAGATGGGAGGCCGGCCATGAGATACAAGCGCATCGTGGTGCCCCTGGACGGAAGCGAGCTTGCGGAGAGGGCGTTGGACGAGGCGATCCCCTTGGCCCGGGAGGCGGAGGGGGAGGTGGTGCTCGTGGGGGTGCTCGACCTCACCGCCGGGATGTACGACGTGTACGCCGAGGCGTTCAACCCGGCGGACCTGCGGGCCCAGCTCGAGCGGTTCCTCGAAGCGGCCCTCGACCGGGCCAAGGAGCGGGTGGAGGCCGCGGGTGTGCCGGCGCGCCGGTTCCTCCGGGTGGGGGTGCCCCACGAGGAGATCGCCGCCCTGGCTCGGGAGGAGCACGCCGACCTGCTGGTGATGACGACCCACGGTCGAAAGGGGATCAGCCACCTCCTGTTGGGGAGCGTCACGGAGCGAGTGATCCGCACGGCCCCGTGCCCGGTGCTGGTGGTGCGGCCGGCCGCGGAACCGAAGGAGGCCCCGTGACGCCCCGGGCCCCCCATGTAGGAGCGACCTCCTGGTCGCGATCCCGGGCCTTTCGTTGGGCTCGGGCCGAGGTTTTGTCGCGGCATGGAGGCCGCTCCCCCAGGAGGTGAGCGTGGAGGCGACGCCGTTGATCCTCAATGGGGGAGCGACGTCCACGTCGCGACCTGGGACGAAGGCCCAACCAATGGCCTTCTGGCTTTCCAGTTTTCTAGCCTTTGAGCCTCCCAGCGGGCCGAAGGCCCGGAGAGGGGCTTGACATCGGTGTATTGATGCAGTAAAAGACGAGAAAGGTCATCAATATGATCATCACGAGAGCAACCGAGTACTCGATCCGCGCGGCCCTGTACCTGGCCGAGAGGTACCCGGCTCCGGTGGTTTCCAAGCAGGAGATCTGCGAGGCCGAGGGGATCACCCCCGCGTTCCTGACGAAGATCCTCCAACCCCTGATCCACGCGGGGATCGTTCGTTCCAAACGGGGTGTTTCCGGGGGGTTTGCCCTGGCCCGGGACCCGACGCGGCTGACCCTCCTGGATATCATGGAGGCGGCCGAGGAGCCTATGCTCCTCAACGTCTGCCTGCTGGAGAACCATCCCTGCGAGCGGGAGTGCACCTGTCCGGTCCACGAGTTGTGGGTCGAGGCCCGGGATCGGTTGGCTGAGATCTTTTCTCGCAAGTCCTTGACCGAACTGGTCGAGGAGAGGCGCCGCCTCCGGACGAGGTCGTGTCGGAAGGGGTCGTGATTCGACGGACCCGCCGGTCCGGAGGCGTCGAGGGAACCGGTCCGGCGCATCCTTTGGGGCCCCGGGATGCGCGGAGGGCCGAGTTCGCCACCACGACCCATCACCGACACAGTCCGTAGAGGAGGAGATCCATGCGAAAGGTGGGGTATATCTTGACCGTGCTCGCCGCGGTGACATTCGCGGCCGCGGCCCACGCAGGGGACCCGACCGAGTCTCACCCCTTTTTCCCGAGCCTGTTGAACACGGCCACGGGCAAGCCGGTGAAGTCCACGGCGTTCTACCCTCCGTCCAAGTGTAAAGGCTGTCACGCCCAGATCTTCGACCAGTGGAAGGGCTCGATGCACTCAAACGCCTACCGGGACCCGGTGTTTCAGGCCTTGTGGAAGCTGGCGAACAAGGAGACCAACGGCCTGACCGACAAGCTGTGTGCCGGGTGCCACACGGCCGTGGGCACGGTGAGCGAAGAGGTGCGCATGGGCGAGGACGGCGAGTTCCACGTGAGCGAGATCGCCGAGGAGGGGGTCCAGTGCCACCTGTGCCACAGTGTGGTGGGCTCCCGCATGCTGGAGACCCCGACCACCATGCCCCAGAACGCGAGCATCGTGGTGGACCCCAGCCTGGTCATGCGGGGGCCCTACGACGACGCCAAGCCCATGTGGCACAAGGCTGCGTACTCTGAGCTGCACACCAAGGCCGAGTTCTGCGGAAACTGCCACAACGTGTTCCATCCCCTGAACAACTTCCACATCGAGAACACCTACAACGAGTGGAAGTTCTCGGTGTACGCCCAGAAGGGGATCGTATGCCAGGACTGCCACATGATGCCGGTGGAGAAGGCCATCGAGGTGGCCCGCACCCTCCAGAAGCCCAAGAACCCCGGCAAGGCCTCGCCCATGGGCCCCGACCGGGACAACGTGTTCACCCACGAGTTCGTGGGCGGCAACTTCACGGTGACCGCGCTCCTGGGTGCGGACAAGCATGCCGAGATCGCCCGGAAGCGTCTGAAGAGCGCGGCCGAGCTGGAGCTCCTGCTGCCCGAGGAGGCCGACGACGGCGACGTCGCCCGGTTCACCGTGCGGGTCCACAACGTGGGCGCCGGGCACAACCTGCCCACCAGCCTCACCGAGGTGCGGCAGATGTGGCTCGACGTGAAGGTGACCGACGCGAGCGGCCGGGAGCTGTACCGGTCGGGTGCCCTGGACGAGGACTACAACCTGCAGGAGGGCACGGTGCTGTTCCGGGCCGAGTCCGTGGACGCCCAGGGACGCCACACCATCAAGCCCTGGGAGATCGTGCGGTTCGCCTACAACACCACGATTCCGCCCAAGGGGTACGCGGACCGGGAGTTCGCCTTCCTGGTCCCGGACGACGCCAAAGGGCCGGTGAGGGTGGAGGTGAAGCTGCGTTACCGGTCCTACCCCCAGGCCGTGGCGAACCTGCTCCTGGGCGACGAGGCCCCGGTTCTGCCGATCGTGGACATGGCCGAGGCCGAGGGCACGATCCCGGTGGACTGAGCCGACCCGGCCGAGCCACGGGTGGTCTGCGGGGCG
>JAADGT010000266.1:0-2212 GCA_013152215.1 Deltaproteobacteria bacterium | reverse complement strand
CGGTTTGTTTCTGCTTCCGGCTTCAAGCATTCCACGCTTTCTGCTACCCTGCAGCCGCCATGCCCACGCCAAGCCCCGAAGCCGAACGCCTGGGTCGGATCCTCCGAGCCCTCGAGGCGGCCTACCCGGATGTGGCCCCCAGCCTGAACCACCGTTCGCCGTGGGAGCTGCTGGTGGCCACAATCCTGTCGGCCCAGTGCTCCGACGTTCAGGTGAACCGCGTGACCCCGGAGCTGTTCCGGCGGTTCCCCACTCCGGACGCCCTGGCCCGGGCCGAGCCCGAGGCGGTGGAGCCGCTGATCCGATCGATCGGGCTGTTCCGGGGGAAGGCGCGCAACCTGGTGGCCACCGCCCGCATCGTGTCCGGACGCCACGGGGGGCGGGTCCCGGCCGATCGGGAGGCCCTGGAGGCGCTCCCCGGCGTCGGCCGGAAGACCGCGTCGGTGGTCCTGGGCCAGGCCTTTGGGATCCCGGCTTTTCCCGTGGACACCCACGTGGCCCGGGTGTCCCACCGGCTGGGGTTCTCGCCCCGGCCCGAGCCCCGAGAGGTGGAGCGGAGGATGACCCGGCTCATGGCGCCGGAACGGTGGAACCTGGCTCATCTGCTCCTGATCCGTCACGGCCGCGCGGCATGCCACGCCCGCCGGCCCGCCTGTGTCCGTTGCCCAGTGGAAAGGTCGTGCCCATGGCCGCACAAGCCCACAGCCTGACCCCGATGGACCGCCGGGTCCAGCTGCGGCTCGAGGCGATCCGCCGGCTCATGCGCAAGGGGGCGGTGGTGAACCTGCGCCGGATCGTGGAGAAGACCCACCCGGCCGACCTGGCGGCCATCTTCCAGGAGCTCAACGATCTCGAGCAGGGCCGCTTGTTCCAGATCCTGGTCCAGGCCGGCCTGGCCGGGGACGTGCTCAGCGAGCTCGACCCCGACGTGCTGCAGGGCCTGGTCGAGAGCCTGAGCGACGAGGAGCTGGCCGAGATCCTCTCCAGTATGGACGCGGACGACGCCGCCGACCTGCTGGCGCTGCTGCCCGAGGACCGCCGGTCGGGGATCCTGGCGGCCATGAACCTGGAGGACAGCGAGGACATCGGCAAGCTCCTGGGCTATCCGGAGGACTCGGCCGGCGGCATCATGACCTCGTCGTTCTTCGCCCTGGGCGAGGGGGTCACGGTGGAGGAGGCGATCCGAGCGATCCAGGGGGCCGAGGAGGCCGAGACGGTCTTCTACGTGTATGTGGTGGACGACGAGGGCCGGCTGGTGGGGGTGGTGAGCCTGCGCCAGCTGATCACGTCGCCCCCCACGGCCACGTTGCGGCAGATCATGGCCACCGACGTGATCAAGGTGGACGTGCACACCGACCAGGAGCAGGTGGCCCGGGTGGTGGCCAAGTACGACCTGCTGGCCATCCCGGTGGTGGACGAGGCCGAGCACCTGGTCGGGATCATCACGGTGGACGACGTGATCGACGTGCTCCGTGAGGAGGCCACGGAGGACGTGTTCAAGATGGCCGGCACGAGCCAGGAGGAGCTCGTGTACGGCAACCAGGTGCTTCCGATCGTGCGGATCCGGATGCCGTGGCTGGTGATCAACCTGTTCGGAGGCATCCTCACCGGCACGATCCTGTGGTGGTTCCGGGCGACGGTGGAGGAGATCATCGCGCTGGTGTCCTTCGTGCCGGTCATCACGGCCATGGGGGGCAACGTGGGCACCCAGAGCTCGTCCATCCTGGTTCGGGCCTTCGCCACCGGCCGGGTCGACTTCCAGAACCTGCGGGCCCATCTGTGGAAGGAGGTGCGGGTGGGGCTCCTGCTGGGCCTGGTGTGCGGCCTGCTGGTGGGAGGGGTGGCCTTGGTGTGGCACGGCAACGTGTTCCTGGGGATCGTGGTCGCGGTGTCGATGGTGGCCGCCATGACCGTGGCGGCCACCATGGGCACCGTGGCCCCGGCCCTGTTCCGGAAGCTGGAGATCGACCCGGCCGTGGCCTCGGGGCCGTTCGTGACCACCGCCAACGACATCACCGGTATCCTGATCTACCTGGGCACGGCCACGGCCCTCCTGCGCTTCCTCCCCCACGCGCGATGACCCCCCGCCGGACCGAGGCGTTCGTGCTGCGGGTGCGGGCGTTCGGCGAGGCCGACCGGGTGGCCGACCTCCTGACGGCCGAGCTGGGCCGGGTGCCGGCCCTGGCCCGCAGCGCCCGGCGGTCCCGCCGCC
>JAADGT010000035.1 GCA_013152215.1 Deltaproteobacteria bacterium | reverse complement strand
GATGGAGTCCCCGGGCTCCAGCACGTCGGTGTGGCCGGCCAGGTGCACCTCCATCCGGCCCTCGAGCACGAACAGGAACTCCTCGCCCTCGTGCACCGACGGCTTCGGGTGCGGCACGGTGGGCGGCTCCAGGGTGATCAGGAACGGCTCCACCCTCCGGTCCTTCTTACCGAACCCCAGGGACTCGTAGGTGTACCCGTAAGACACCCCCTCCTTGGAGGCGAACCGGGACACCTGCCGCCGCTCCCCCTTCCGGACGATGGTGTAGGGCTCGCCGGGGCTCTCCCCCCACAGATCGCCCAGCCGCACGCCCAGGGCCTGGGCGATCCGACCCAGGGCACCCAGGGGCGGGCTCACCATGTGGTTCTCGATCTGATTGAGCAGGGCGGAGGTGTACCCGGTGCGGTCCGCCAGCTCCTGGAGCGTGACCCCGGCCTCCTCCCGTACCTGCCGGATCCGCTCGCCCACGGTGGTTTCGTTGACCTCGGCCATGGTCCCCTCCGGTTCGTCCCTCACGCCCCCGCCCGGTCGGCGCCGGCCTCCAGGGCCTTCTGGTTCAAGGGAATCAAGCGGTGCACCTTCTCCGGCAGCACCTCGGGCAGCACCTCGGCCACCGCATCCACCGGGAGCACCCCGCTCGCGGCCACGTAGGCGCCCAGGGCCACCATGCTGGCGAGCCTCGGATCCCCCAGGTCCGCGGCCACGTCGTTGCACGGCACCCGGACCACCCGCACGTCCTCCCGGTCCAGCACGCCCTCGGGCACGATGGAGGCGTTCACCACCACCACGCCGCCGGCCCGCACCCGGGGACCGAACTTGACCACGGACGGCTCGTTCATCGCCACCAGCCCCAGGGGCCGGGCCGTGACCGGGCTGCCGATCTCCCGATCGGAGATGGTCACCGTGCAGTTGGCGGTCCCGCCCCGCATCTCCACCCCGTACGCCGGGAAAAAGGTGACCCGGTAGCCCCGCCGTAACGCGCCCACGGCCAGGAGATTGCCGATCATCAGGATCCCTTGCCCCCCGAACCCTGCCATGATGATGTCGTGATGCATCGTTGTTCTCTCGTCCTGTGGCCCGCAGCGCGGGATGCCCCCCGCCCCGGGCGGGGCCGAATCGGGTTACAGGGCGTCGGAGCCCTTGCGTTCCTTGTACACCCCCAGCGGGAAGTAGGGAATCATCTCCCGCTCGATCCGCCGTACCGCCTCCAGGGGCTTCATGCCCCAGTTGGTGGGGCACGACGACAGGATCTCCACGAACCCCATCCCCTTCTCCTCGAGCTGGGTCTCGAACGCCCGGAACACGGCCTTGCGGGCCTGGGCCAGCCGGGCCGGGGTGTCCACGGCCACCCGGGCCGCGAACCCCACGCCCTCGAGCTGGGCGAGCATCTCGGTCATCTTGATCGGGTAGCCGTCCTGGCCGAACTCCCGGCCGTAGGGGCTGGTGGTGGTGGGCTGGCCCAGGAGGGTGGTCGGCGCCATCTGACCGCCGGTCATGCCGTAGACCGTGTTGTTCACGAACACCACCGTGAGGTTCTCGCCCCGGTTGGCCGCGTGGATGATCTCGGCCGTGCCGATGGCCGCCAGGTCGCCGTCGCCCTGGTAGATGAACACGAACTTGTCCGGGTTGGTACGCTTGATCCCGGTGGCCACGGCCGGCGCCCGGCCGTGGGGCGACTCGACCACGTCGATGTCGAAGTAGTCGTACAGGAACACGCTGCACCCCACCGAGGCGGCCGCGATCGTGCGTTCCCGCACACCGAACCGGTCGATGGCCTCGGCCACCAGACGATGGATCACCCCGTGATGGCACCCCGGGCAGAAGTGGAACGGCTTGTCCGTGAGACTCTGGGGTCGAACGAACACGGGCTTCATGCCGCCTCCTTCCCGGCGGGCAGGCGCCGCACGATCTCGTCGTAGATGTCGTCGGGGCTCGGCAGGTACCCCGGCGGGTACCCGGCGAAGTGCACCGGCGCACGGCCCTCCACGGCCAGCCGCACGTCCTCCACCATCTGGCCGGTGTTCAGCTCCACCGTGAGCAACGGCACCCCTTGCTCGGCCACCCGTCGGATCGCCTCCTCCGGAAACGGCCACAGGGTGATGGGCCGCACGTACCCCACCCGCCGGCCCTCGTCGTTCAGGCGGTCCACCGCGCTCTTGGCGATGCGGGCGGCGGACCCGAACGCCACCACGGCCAGCTCGCACCCCTCGGGCAGCTCGATCTGAACCCGGGTCTCCTCTCGACGGATCCGCTCGTACTTCTGGGCCAGCTTCCAGTTGTGCTCGGCCAGCTCGCCGTCACCCAGGTACAGGGACTTGATCCGCCGGCCCGGCCGCCCCGCGGCGCCGGTGGCTGCCCAGTCGTCCTTGGCCGGCTCCGGGTTCTGGGGAACCCACTCCTCCAACGGCTCCTTCATCATGCCGATCATGGCGTCCGCCAGCACCATGACCGGCGTGCGGTAGGCGTCGGCGAGCTCGAAGGCCAGCACGGTGAGGTCGTACATCTCCTGCACCGACGCCGGAGCCAGCACGATCACGCGGTAGTCCCCGTGCCCCCCCCCGCGGGTGGCCTGGAAGTAGTCTCCCTGGCTGGGGGCGATGCCGCCCAGGCCGGGGCCGGACCGCTGCACATTCACGATCACCGCGGGGATCTCGCTGCCGGCCATGTAGCTGATGCCCTCCTGCTTCAGGCTGATGCCCGGGCTGGAGGAGCTGGTCATGGCCCGTTTGCCGGTGGCCCCGGCGCCCAGCAGCATGTTGATGGAGGCCACCTCGCTCTCGGCCTGCACGAACTGGCCGCCGATCCGGGGCAGCACCCCGCTCAGGTACTCGGGGATGTCGCTCTGGGGCGTGATGGGGTACCCGAAGTAGTACCGGCACCCGGCCGCCACGGCCGCCTTGGCCAAGGCCACGTTCCCCTTCTCGAAGGTCACCTTGCTCTCGCTCATTTCCAGACCTCGATCACCACCTCGGGGCACATCCGGGCGCAGATCGCGCACCCGGTGCACGCCTCGGGGTCCCGGAGCCCCACCGGCCGATATCCCAAAGGATTCAGGCGGTCGGTGATCTCCAGGCAGTCCTTGGGGCAGAACTCCACACAGATGCTGCAACCCTTGCAGCGGTCGTCCCGGATCACCAGTTTCGGCATACCACTCCTCCGTCCGATGGAGCCGCGGACCTTACCAGCGGCCCCGCCGGGGTGTCAATCGTTCCAACCGTCCGCCACACCAGCGTTTCTTGCGACCACAATCGGTTTGGTTCCCACAAAACCGCAAAAACTTCGCCCACCCTCTTCCAAAAACCAGAAACTGGGCTAAACTAAAAGACAAACTTCGTTTTACATCATCCGGACCGTCACGGAAGGGAAAGGAGGAGCGAGATGGCCACGGCAGCCAACAAGAGAGGCCCCAGGATCCGAGCCCCCATGCCCGTGCTGCTGCGCCTGCGGGGGCTGGCCCCGGAGCTGGCGCGGTTCGTGAGCGAGGCCGGGGAAGAGGTGGAAGCGGTGCCCTGCGGCAGCGGGGTGTGTGCCTTGGTGGGATCCCCCCCCGATCGCTTCCGGATCGTATGGATCGACGGGAAGGGTCGTCGGTGCCTGGACGACGAGCTCCCGGCCGAGCAGCTCGAGCAGATTCGCGACCGGATCCGTGAGGCGTACTTCCACACCCCCTGGGACACGCGCTACCTGAGTGAGGCCGGAAACCGCACGTTCCTGGTGGCGGTGTCCGACGATCTGGCCGAGGCGATCCGAGACGCCTGCGGCGGCGCGCTCGCCTGAAGATCGGTCCTCCCCTCGAAGAATCGGGATAGGGGCGGCGGAGCATCGTCTCCGCCGACCCCTCCCACACCACCCGGCATGCGGGTCCGCACCGGGCGGTTCGAAAGGTTG
>JAADGT010000252.1 GCA_013152215.1 Deltaproteobacteria bacterium | reverse complement strand
GCCGCGGCCGTCCCCATCCTGATCGGCTACGCGGCCCTCTCCGGGTGGCAGGTGAGCACGCTGCGGGCCTTGGCCATGGTCGTCCTGGCCCTGACCTCCGCGGGCCTGGCCCGGCCTCGCTCGGTGCCGTCGGTGCTCGCGGCCGCGGCCCTGGCGCTGGCGGTGATCTGGCCCCCGGTGTTGGAGGATCCGGGGCTGCACCTGTCGATCGCGGCCCTGGTCGGCCTGTTCTGGCTCGCGCCGGGGCTGGAGGCCCGCCTCCTTCCCCCCCGTCCGGCATGGGAGACCCGCCTGCTCCGCCGCCGGGGCGTCTCCCGGGCGACGGCGGCCGCCGGAAAAGCGGTGGTGCGAATCTCCTGCGCCTCGGCCGGCGCGGCCCTGGCCACCCTACCGATCTCCCTGTTCCACTTCGGATCGGCCCCCTTAGCCGGAATTCTCACGAACCTGGTGGCGGTTCCCATGGTGGGCTGGCTGGGTCTCCCTTTGGGGCTGGCGGGGATCCTCGCGTACGAACCCCTGCCCGGGGCGGCGCGACTCCTGTGGACCGTTGCCGGGACCGTTCTCGACCGGTGGACCGCGGCCATGGCCGCTGTGGAGCCCTGGGCCCTCTCGGTGCGCCTCCCTGCCCTGGAGACCCCCCTGGGGCTGGTCGCCGGCTTGGCCGGCCTCGCGGCCCTGGGGCATTGGGTGTGGCGCCGCCCCGGCGGGGGGCGATGGGCTGCGGGGGCCGCGGGTCTCGCCCTCGTTGCCCTGGCGTTGCCAGGAGTTCGGACTACCCTGGATCATCGACTCCGGTTGTGGGTGTTCGACGTGGGCCAGGGCCAAGCCCTGGCGCTCCGGCTGCCCGGCGGCAGCTGGATCGCGGTGGACGGCGGGGGATTCCCCCAGAGCCCGTTCGACCCGGGGGCCAGGATCCTCGTGCCGGCCCTGGAGGCGTTGGGATGTCAGGGGCTGGAGGTGGTGGTCTCGACCCACCCCCATCCGGACCACGTGGGGGGGCTCCCGACCGTGGTCCGGTGGGGCCGGCCCGGGGAGGTCTGGCTCCCGGCCGGGTTCCGGGGCGACCCCCGGTACCTGGAGCTGCTGGCCGCCGGCCGCGAGGTGGGGGCCCGGGTGCGATGGATCGGCCCGGCCGTGGAAAAGCGAACCCTGGGCGGCGCGCGAGTCTTGGCGTGGTGCGGTCCCGGACCGGGGGAGAACGACCGGAGCCTCCTCATGCGGGTGGAGGCCTGGGGCCGGGCCGTGCTCCTGCCCGCCGACCTGGAGGCAGCGGGCCAGGCCGCGGCGCTCGCGAGCGGCATCCCCCTGGGGGCCGAAACGCTGGTGGCCCCCCACCACGGCGCGGCAGACGCATGGTATCCTCCGTTCTTCCGGGCCGTTGCCCCGCGATGGGTGCTGGTATCCGCCAGCGGGAGACGGGGTCTCCCGTCCGAACGGTTCCTCCGGGGTGCCGAAGGATTCGGAGCCCCGGTTTTCGGCACCTACGACCGCGGGTGTCTGCGCCTCGATCTCGGCCCGAGCGGATCCCGCGCCGGGCCGGCGCGTTGACACCCCTGGGGGCTTTTGTTAGCTTTCAAGATCCCTTTGGTCCAGGGCCGTCCATGCATCCTGCCTCTGTGATCGTCGTCGACGACGACGCGTTCTTCCGCTCGTTCTGCTCCGACGTGCTTCGGCAGGAAGGGTTGCGCGTGCGCACCGCCTCGACGGGTACGGAGGCCCTCGCCCGGCTAGAGGAAGAGCCGGCGGACCTCGTGCTCGCCGACATCTACATGCCGGAGATGACGGGTCTGGAACTCCTCCAGGCCGTGAAGGCACGGCGCCCCTCGGTGGACGTGCTGATCATGACCGGGTACGCATCCATCGACACCGCGGTTAGGGCGCTCAAGCACGGCGCCGCCGACTATCTGCGCAAGCCGTTCGCGGCCGAGGAACTGGCGGCGGTGGTGCGCGCCACCCTGGAGCAGCGCCAGCTGGTCCGGGAGCACTCCCGGCTGAAGCGTCAGCTGGAGCTCTACGAGCTGGCCCGGTCGTTCCTGGGCTCGGACGAGCCGGACCGGGTGGTGGCCCTGGGGCTCGAGGCCGTGGCCCGGGCCACCCGGAGCGAGCTGGGGGTGGTGCTGCGCCACGGGCCGGGGGCGGGTCCGCTGACCGTTGCGGCGAGATTCGGCCTGGGCCAGGACCAGGCCGAGGCTCTGCGGGACGCCCTGGTGCTGCGGGCCGAGAGGTACCTGCGGGGGCTCGAAGCACCCCGGGTGCTCGGCCGGGCCCGTCTGCTGCGGGTTCTGGCGGGCTGCCCCGGCGTGCCCGAGGCCCGGGAGCTGTTGCTCCTGCCCCTGCGTCTCCGGGGCGGCCTCGACGGCGTGGTGGTGTTGGCGCGGGTCTCGGGCGGGGAGCGCTTCTCCCAGGAGGACACGGAAAACGCCTTCTTCCTGAGCCAGCAGATGGAGCTGGCCCTGGACGCTGCCGAGAGGTTCCGCGAGGCGCGGCAGCTGGCGTTCGTGGATCCCCTCACCGACCTCTACAACGCCCGGTACCTGGAGAGGGTCCTTGACGACGCGATCCGCGACTCGGAGCGGTCGGGGCTGCCGTTCAGCCTGCTGTTCCTCGACCTGGACCGGTTCAAGGAGATCAACGACGCCCACGGCCATCTGACCGGGGGGAAGGTGCTGATCGAGGTGAGCCGGCTGCTCCAGGCCAACGTAAGGGAGAACGACACCCTCATCCGGTACGGGGGGGACGAGTTCGTGGCCCTTCTGCCGGGGGCCGACACCGCCGCCGCGGTGGAGGTGGCCGAGCGGATCCGTCAGGCGATCCGGGCCCATCGGTTCCTCGGCCGGGAGGGCCGGTCCATCCATCTCACCGCCTCGGTGGGGGTGGCCACCTACCCCCGGGACGCCTCGTCCCGGGAAGAGCTCGTGGACAAAGCCGACCGGGCCATGTACCGGAACAAGGAGGCCTCGCGCGACGCCGTGTACGAGGCCCGACTTCTCTGACGGACGACCCCACCCATGGAACTGAAAAAGCTCAAAGGATTCCGGGACCTGCTCCCGGACGAAACCCCCCTGTGGCAATACATGGAGGCCCAGGCCCGCCGGGTCCTGGAGGCCTTCGGGTACCGGGAGGTGCGGCTTCCCCTGCTCGAGGACACGGCCCTGTTCCGCCGCTCCATCGGCGAGGCCACCGACATCGTCGAAAAGGAGATGTACACCTTCGTCGACACGGGCGGGAACTCGGTCACCCTGCGGCCCGAGGGCACGGCCTCGGCCGTGCGGGCGTACCTGGAGAACGGGCTCGCCCGCTCGGCACCCAAGGCCCGGTGGTACTACATGGGCCCCATGTTCCGGCGGGAGCGGCCCCAGAAGGGGCGGTTGCGGCAGTTCCACCAGATCGGGGTCGAGTGCTTCGGGTGGGCCGAGCCCGAGGCCGACGCAGAGGTCCTGGCGCTGCTCTGGGACCTGTTCGCGGCCTTCGGCCTCTCGGAGCGGCTCCGGCTCGAGATCAACACCCTGGGGTGCTCGGCGGACCGGGCCGGCTATGTGGAGACCCTGCGGGCCTACCTGCAGGATCTGCGGCCCGAGCTGTGTCCTGACTGCCAGCGCCGCATCGACACCAACCCCCTTCGGGTGCTCGACTGCAAGAGGGAGCGGTGCCGGCAGCTCACCGCGGACGCCCCCCGCATCACGGACGCGGTGTGCGGCGAGTGCTCGGAACACTTCGCCCGGGTGAGGGAGATCCTCGACGGGGTGGGGCTCGCGTACTGGGTAAACCCCCGCATGGTACGCGGGCTCGACTACTACAACCGCACCACCTTCGAGCTCCTGGCCGAGGGGCTGGGGGCCCAGAACGCGGTGGCCGCCGGCGGCCGGTACGACGGGTTGGCCGAGGCCCTGGGGGG
>JAADGT010000045.1 GCA_013152215.1 Deltaproteobacteria bacterium | reverse complement strand
CGGGGCCGCGGCGGGCCGGGGCTCGGCCGCGGCCGGCACCTCCGGGGCCGAGCGCGGAGGTTCCTGGGCCGGGGGGGCCTCCACGGTGCGCAGGCTCCGGGCCACCACCCACCCGTCCCGGCCGTCGTAGCGAACGTGCACCCAGTCCCCCCGGGTCTCCAGGGTCTCCACCCGGGCCCCCCGGTCCAGTCGGTCCACCTTGCGGCCCTCGGGTGCGGAGCGCACGTTCACATACCCGTACTCCCACTGCACCACGGCCTGACCTGCAGCGGCCGGTCCCGCCAGGAGGGCCAGGGCAGCCAACCACAGCAGCACCCTCACCGTTCTCCCCCCACGATCTTGGTGAGCCGTGCCCAGAGCCGGTCCTTGATGATGATCACCTCCGCCCGTGCGAAGATCTCGCCGTCCAGACTCAGGTCCATGGGCTCGCCCGAGAGCTTCTGGGTCACCACCAAGGCACCCTCCTCCAGGGCCAGTACGTCCCGGATCCGCATCCGGGCCCGTCCCACCTCCACATTCAATCGAAGGGGGACGTCCCGCAGCAACCCCCAGTCCCGTTGGTACCGGGCCGCCTCTTCGTCGGTGTTGACCTTGGACCGGGGCATGGGCCTCCCTACTGCACCACGAACTCACTGAAGTACACCTCCACCACCTTGCCCGTCCCCAGAAACGAGTTCAAGCGGTGAAGGATCTCGTTGCGGAGCTTCTCCTTGTCGGCCACGGTCACGAGGTCGGCCGAGGTTTTGCTCGAGAGCAGGGTCAGGAGCGCGTCCCGCACCTTCGGTCGCAGGGTATCCAGCTCCGCGCTCACGGCCTCCCCGTCCAGCTCCAGCTCCATGACCACCTTCAGGAACCGGGGCCTGCCCGGATCCGCGAGGTTCACGAGGAACGGATCCAGGGGATAGATCGGCCCTAGCGTCACCTTCGGCTGGGGCGGCTCGGGGGCCTTTTCCGCCTCCTCGGGGGGCGGCGCCGCGAAAAAGGTTTTGTAGGCGAAAAAGCCGCCCCCCGCAAGACCAAGCAGCAGCACGAGGCCGCCCACGATGAAAATGAGCTTCTTCTTGTTCATGGCGCCCTTTCCAGCGATTTCGGCCAGGAAGCTAGGGGGCTGGGAGGTCGGGAGACCCGAAAACCCCTTTGGTCTCGAAGTGTTACGAGCACAACCAGCCTCTACGACACCACCTCACGCTCCGGGGGCATGGGGTTCAGGGGCCAGAGGGCAGAGGTCAGTGGACAGGTGGTGGGCTCACGATGCCACTTCGGCCACGGGGTTTTTGCCCTTCTTCTGGCTCCTGAAACCCATGCCCCGCCGCCGGCAACCGCCCCGGACCCGACCCAGTTACTTTCCCATGTTGCCCGGCTCTCAGGGGGCTGAAGGCCCTTTCCTTTACCACGGCCTCCGGAACCAAACAAGACGAGAGGGAGCGGGTCTTCCACCCGCCCCCTCTCTGATCGCCCGATGTTGCGGAAACTTTATCGTTACCGCTTCAAGGCCAACAGGTCCTGGAGCATCTCGTCGCTGGTGGTGATGATCCGGGAGTTGGCCTGGAAGCCCCTCTGGGTCACGATCATGTCGGTGAACTCCCGGGTCAGGTCCACATTGGACATTTCGAGGAACCCGGAGGCCACCGTGCCGGCCCCCCCGCTGCCCGGCATCACCGGGGGAAACCCGGAACCCGAGGTGGGCGACTCGGCAAACTTCCCCCCCCCCATCGCCAACAGCCCCTGGGGGTTGGGCACGAGCCCCAGGGCCACCCGTGCGATCTCCTCGGTCGTACCGTTCTCGAAAATCCCGATGATCGCGCCGTCCCGGCTCACGGTCAGGTTCTCCAGGGCGGCCCCCCCCGGCGCGGTGGTGGTCAGGGTGAAGTAGTCCCCCTGATTCGGCCCGCTCCCCCCTTGCAGGTACCGGTCGATGGTAGCCTGGGCCGCGGAGGTGCCGCCCCCGCTGGCCTCCACCATGTCCCGGGCCTGAGGATGGTTGTTGATCGCGTCCACCACCTCCTGCTCGGTGCTCGTCACGCGACCGAGGTTGTCCGTGCCCAGGCTCACCGTGATCTTGGTTCCGCTGACGCTCACCCCCAGGCTGCGGTTGGGGCCCTCGTTCACGAACTCCACGTGGATGTCGTTCCCGCCGGCGCCGTAGTCCACCGCCGTCAGCACGATCGCGGTGCCGTCGCCGTTGCTGTCGAGCGACAGGCTTGCCTTTGCGGGGGTTCCCCCGTTCACCACGAAGGTGCCCAGGTCCGGGTCCGTGAAGGTCTCCCCCACCCGCACCGTGCCCTGCACCCCGCTGCGGGCACCCGTGACCGTGAACTCACCGGTGGAGGCGTCCGTGCACTCGATCCGCCACTCGTCCGTCACGGTGGTGGGAAAGGTGGTAACCGGCCCGAGCGACGCGTCTCCCAGGTTGGGACCGTTCACCGCGGGGGTGGCGCTGGCGAGCACGTTGGTGATCTGCCCGTCCCCTCGGCGGTCGAGATTGATGAACCCGAGCACGTCCCGCTCAGGATCCACCACCCCGTTCTGGTCGCTGTCGATCCACCCGAACACCCGGTCACCGGTGTTCGTCACCAGATTGAACTCGTCGTCCACCTGGAACGCGCCGGCCCGAGTGTAGAAATAGTTCTCCCCCTGGCCCACGATGAAGAACCCCTGTCCCTCGATGGCCAGGTCCAGGTTGTTGCCGGTGGACTGGAGCGCCCCCTGGCCCATGTTCTTGTCGATGGCCGCCACGGTCATGCCCAACCCGATCTGGACGGGGTTGCGCCCGCCCAACGCGCTCGAAGCCTCCCGGGCCCCCTGGAGGGTCTGGCTCAACGCCTCCATGAACGTGGTTCGGCTGCCCTTGAATCCCGGGGTGTTCACGTTGGCGATGTTGTTGCCGATCACGTCCATGGCCTCCTGGTGGTTCCGAAGGCCTGCAATACCGGAGTAGAAGGAGCGAAGCATAGGGTCCACCTCCTGTGTGTGAGGATCCAAACGATCATCCGTCGGCCACGTGCACCACGTCGGCCAGCGGCACCTCCTGGCCGCCGTCCAGGCCGAGCACCACGGCCCCATCGTCTGCGAACTCGATCGCGGTCACCCGCCCCGTGACCTGCGTGTCCCCTCCCTCTCCGGAGATCGAGGCGGTCACCGTGCGGCCCAGATACGCCGCCGCGGTCGCCCGCCGCAGCACCTCGCCCCCTTGAACCGCTGCCTCCGCCCTTCGGTTGAGGTTGACCAGCTGCTCCACGGTGGAGAACTGGGCCGTCTCGGCCAGGAACTCCTCGCTTCCGGTGGGGCTCAAGGGGTCCTGGTACTTCAGCTGGGACACGAACAGCTTCAGAAAATCCTGAAAGTCCGCAATGGGTTGGGCGTTTCGGCCGGCTTCGGTGTCGGCTGGCGCAACGCCGGCCGGGCCCGATACGGTGGTGACCTCCATGGCATACCCTCCGAAAGTACTTTAGATTCTTGCCTCGAACCCCCAAGGCATCCAGGATGTTCCAACAGAAACCTCCTCTTCGACCGGGTCCCCGCCGGCCGGCCGGCGGTGTCGCCGCCGGGGCCCGGGGTCTCCCCCTTCGCCCCGCCCCTGCCCGTGATCCAGCTCCACGGTCACGTGGATCAGCGGGACCTGGCGAGCCTCGGCCGCCGCGCGCAGGGCAGGCAGCTCGGCCGCGAGGAGTTGGTGCGCCTGGGGGGTCTCGACCCGGATCTGTGCCGAGAGTCTCCCACCCTCCCGCACCACCTCCACGTGAATCCGCCCCAGATGCTCGGGCTCCAGCTGGACCGTGACCCGTTCCCCGCCCCGGTGGACCGCCAGCCGCACGGCCTGGGCCGCCTGCTCCACCGGGCGACCGGCGTGGGGGGGACGGGGTGCCTCCGGGGCTCCGGAAGCCGACTCCGGGGAT
>JAADGT010000166.1 GCA_013152215.1 Deltaproteobacteria bacterium | reverse complement strand
AGCCGGGCGGGTCGGATCCGGCGATCCGAGGCCGGCTGGAGCAGGGGTTCGGCGCCCGGGTGTTCGATCACACCGGGGGCGGGCACGCCTTTCACGCCATCACCTGCCCCGAGCACGCGGGCATGCACTTCGTCTCGGCCGACCACTGCGTGATGGAGCTGGTGGAGCCCGGCACCGGCCGGCCGGTGCCGGTGGGCGACGGGGCCGAGGGGGAGCTGGTGGTCACGTTCCTGGCCTGGGAGGGAACCCCCTTCGTGCGGGCGAGCTTCGGCGACGTGGTGCGGGTGAGGACGAGCCCGTGTGGGTGCGGGCTCCCGGGCTCGAGGCTGAGCATCGTGGGGCGGGCCGACGACATGCTGATCGTCAAGGGCGTGAACCTGTTCCCCGGCGCGGTGCGGGCGCTCCTGGAGGAGTTCGTGCCCCGCGTCACGGGCCACTTCCGCATCGTGCTGGCACGGCCCGGGCCCCGGGTGGACCCGCCCCTGCGGCTCCGGGTGGAGCGGGGAAGGGGGGTGGAGGGGGAGGCCCTGGCCCGGCTGGAGGCCGAGCTGGTGTCCGCCATGCGGGACCGGCTGCGGGTCCGGCCCGCCGTGGAGTGGGTGGACCCGGAAACGCTGCCCCGGCCCACCCACAAGGCCCGATGGGTCGAGGTGGAGGGAGACGGATGAGCTCCGCGTCCCCGGCCGCGGAGGTGGCCATCCTCCGGCACCGGCTCAAGAGCCTGACCCGGGAGATGGGCCTGGCGCTGCTGCACACGGCCCGGTCCCCGATCCTGGCCGAGGCCCGGGACTTCGTGACCGGCCTGTACGACGCCCGGGGCCGGATGCTGGAGCAGACCGAGTACATCCCGGTGCTCGCGTTCGCGGTGCAGCCGGCGCTCCAGGACCTGATCGAGACCTTTGGGGACGACGTGGGCCCGGGGGACGTCTTCCTCCACAACGACGTGTTCCGGGGCGGCAACCAGCTCGCCGACGTGTGCGTGTTCCGGCCGGTGTTCGCCCAGGGCCGCCTGATCGCCTGGGCCGCGGTCAAGGGCCACCAGGCCGACATCGGCGGCGCCGTGGGGGGCGGCTACAACCCCCGGGCCACCGAGGTGTGGCAGGAGGGCCTGCGGATCCCGCCGGTGAGGGTGGTGCGCCGGGGCCGGAGGCTCCGGGACGTGTGGGACCTGATCCTGGCCAACATCCGGCATCCCGTGGTGGCCGAGGACCTCGAGGCGGCCATGGGGGCCTGCGTGGTGGGCGAGAGGGGGATGCGCCGGATCGTGGAGCGGATGGGCCTGCCGGCGTACTTGGAGACGGTCGAGGCGCTGATGGACGCCACCGAACGTCGGATGCGGGCCGCGATCCGGGAGTTTCCGCCGGGTCGGTACGTGGGGGAGGCGCCGGTGGGAGCCGGCGTCGAGGAGAGGGGGCACCTCCTGTGGATTCGGTGCCAGGTGGAGGTGGGCGACGGGGAGTTGCTCATCCGGTACGACGGCACCTCGGCCCAGACCGAGGGGTTCCTCAACGCCCCGGCCTCGGCCTCGCTGTCCGCGGCGGTGCTCACGCTCCTCATGATCCTGGCGCCCGACATCCCCCACAACGAGGGCATGCTCCGGCCCCTGCGGATCCGACTGCCCGAGGGGACGATCCTGGCGGCCCGGCCCCCGGCCGCCACCGGGTTCGGGAACACCCTGACCGGCGCCCACGCCGACGCCCTGTTCAAGGCGTTCTTCCAAGCGAGGCCCGACCGGGTCACGGCCGGCTGGAACCGTATGCTGGCCGTGGTGCTCGCCGGCCGGGATCCCCGCAGCGGCGGGGCCCCTTACGTGGACATCCTGTTCAACGCCCTCAAGGGCGGGAGCGGGGCCATGGAGGGGTGCGACGGGTACGACCACATCGGGTTGATCAACTGTGCCGGCGGCATTCTGGCCCAGGACCCCGAGATGTTCGAGAGGGCCGTGCCCCACCGTCTGGAGCGGCACGAGTACGCGCCGGGCACGGCGGGCCGGGGCCGCTGGCGGGGCGGTCGGGGCGTGGTGACCCGGATTCGGTTCGGTGCGCCGGTGGACCGGGTGGTGGTGTTCGGCGACGGCCTGGCCGAGGAGACCCGGGCGTTCGGCCTGGCCGGGGGGCAGCCGGGGTCCCGGAACCACCTGTTCCTGGACCTGCCCGACGGCCGGCGGCTTCGGCCGCGCTCCCTGGATCTGCTCGAAGGGCTGCCCGAGGGCACGGTGCTGTGCCAGGTGGCCGGGGGCGGCGGAGGGTTCGGTTCGGTTGCCAATGAAGACAAATAGTGTTTGAATGAGACGATGAGAGAGCAGAGCGAAAGCACGCCGATCTTGCGCGTGGAGCACGTGACCATGGATTTCGACGGGCTCCGCGCGCTAAACGACTGTTCATTCGTGGTGGAGCCGGGCGAGATCTTCGCCGTGATCGGGCCCAACGGGGCGGGCAAGTCCACCCTGTTCAACGTGATCACCGGCCTGTACCGGCCCACGCAGGGGCAGGTGTACTTCCGGGGGGTGCGGGTGGACCGGATGCGGCCCAACCGGGTGGGCCGCATGGGCATGGCCCGGAGCTTCCAGAACCTGGAGCTGTTCAAGGGCCTCACCGCGGCGGAGAACGTGCTGGTGGGGGGGCATCGACACCTGGGGTACGGGTTCTTCCGGGCCCTCTGGGGCGACCCGGGCGTGCGGCGACGCGAGGCCCGGGGGCTGGGCCGGGCCCGGGATCTGCTCGGGTTCCTGGGGGTGGCGGAGTTCGCCGACGTGGCCGTGGACGACCTGCCGTATGGGGTCCAGAAGAAGGTCGAGGTGGCCCGGGCCCTGGCCACGGACCCGGTGCTCCTGCTCCTGGACGAGCCCGCGGCCGGGCTGAACGACGCAGAGACCGAGGACCTGATGGAGACGGTTCGCCGCATCCGGGACGAGCGCGGCATCACGGTCGTGCTGGTGGAGCACAACATGCGGTTCGTGATGGGGCTGTCCGACCGGGTGTGCGTGCTCAACTACGGCAGCATCCTGGCCCAAGGCCCGCCGGACGAGGTGCGCTCGAACCCCCGGGTGGTCGAGGCGTACCTGGGAGAAGAGCCGTGTTGAGCCTGCGGGAGGTCACGGTCGGGTACGGGAAGACCCCGGTACTTCGGGACGTGAGCCTGGAGGTGCCGAGGGGCGAGGTGGTGGCCCTGCTGGGCGCGAACGGCGCGGGCAAGACCACGATCATGCGCACGGTGATGGGGTTTCTCAAGCCGTGGAGCGGATCGGTGGTGTTCGACGGCCAGGACCTCGGCGGCCAGCGGCCCGCCCGGATCGTGCGCCGGGGCGTGGGCCTGGTGCCGGAGGGCCGCCAGATCTTCGGCCACCTCACCGTGGACGAGAACCTGGTCATGGGCGCCTATGCCCGCCAGGACCCGGCCGGGATCCGGTCGGACCGGGAGTGGGTGCTGTCGCTGTTTCCGGTGCTGGCCGAGCGCCTGCGCCAGCGGGCCGGCACCCTGTCCGGGGGCGAGCAGCAGATGCTGGCCATCGGCCGGGCTCTCATGGCCCGGCCCCGGCTGCTTCTTTTGGACGAGCCCAGCCTGGGGCTCGCACCGCTGCTGGTGCGGGAGATCTTCGAGGTGATCGGCAAGATTCATCAGGAGGGAACCACCGTGCTCCTGGTGGAGCAGAACGCCCGCATGGCCCTGTCGGTGGCGAGCCGGGCCTACGTGCTGGAGACCGGCAAGGTGGTGCGCGAGGGCGCCGCCCGGGAGCTCATGGAAGACCCCAGCGTGCGTGCGGCGTACCTGGGGGGTTAGGCGGTTGGGACGTTATTAACCCGGCGGCAAAATAGGCGCCTCACCTCGGAGCGCGGGGCAAGGGACCTGCCTCCGGCCGGGCGCGAAGCCGGGCATGAGATTCGCCGCGCAGGCACAG
>JAADGT010000165.1 GCA_013152215.1 Deltaproteobacteria bacterium | reverse complement strand
CTCTCACGCGCCGCAGCGGACCGCGCCGAGGCGGCCCCTGCGAGGCCGTTCAGCGAAGGAGGGGCCCCCAGCCCCACCCCCCGGGAAAACCACGAAACCTCGGAAACCCGACACTAACCGAAGCGGAGCAAGCACCGGACTGCGGGGGCCCACCCTTGGTCGTGAAGGACCGGGCCCCTTTCGTTTTTCCGCCTACACCCTAAGGACGAAAGGAGACACCCATGTCCCAGCGGAGACGGATGACCATCGACGGGAACGAGGCCGCCGCCTCGGTGGCCCACCGGCTGAGCGAGGTGATCGCGATCTACCCGATCACCCCCTCCTCGCCCATGGGCGAGTTCGCGGACGAGTGGTCTGCCGTGGGCAAGAAGAACATCTGGGGCACCGTGCCCCACGTGGTGGAGATGCAGAGCGAGGGCGGCGCGGCCGGCGCGGTCCACGGCGCCCTGCAGGCCGGCGCCCTGACCACCACGTTCACGGCGAGCCAGGGGCTGCTGTTGATGATCCCCAACATGTACAAGATCGCGGGGGAGCTCACCAGCTACACCATGCACGTCTCCGCCCGCACGGTGGCGGCCCAGGCCCTTTCCATCTTCGGCGACCACTCGGACGTGATGGCCTGCCGCCAGACCGGGTTCGCCCTGCTCGCGTCCAACGGGGTCCAGGAGGCCCACGACCTGGCCGCCATCGCCCACGCGGCCGGGCTCAAGGCCCGGGTCCCGTTCCTCCACTTCTTCGACGGGTTCCGCACCTCCCACGAGGTGGCCAAGATCGAGGAGCTCACCGACGACGACCTGCGCTCCCTGGTGGACGAGGACGCCGTGCGGGCCCACCGGGAGCGTGCCCTGTCGCCCGACCGGCCCAAGATCCGGGGCACGGCCCAGAACCCGGACGTGTTCTTCCAGGCCCGGGAGGCGTGCAACCCCTACTACCTGGCCTGCCCCGGCATCGTGGCCGAGGTGATGGAGCAGTTCGCCCAGCTCACCGGCCGGCGGTACCAACTGTTCGACTACGTGGGCCATCCCGAGGCCGAGCGGGTCATCGTGATGATGGGCTCGGGCGCCGACGTGGCCCACGAGACCGTGGAGCACCTGGTGGCCCGGGGCGAGAAGGTGGGCCTGGTCAAGGTGCGGCTGTACCGGCCGTTCAGCCTGGAGCACTTCGCGGCCGCCCTGCCCGCCACGGTGCGGGGCATCGCGGTGCTCGACCGGACCAAGGAGGCGGGCGCAGTGGGTGAGCCCCTGTACACTGACGTGGTGGCGGCCCTGGACGAGGCCGAGGCCACCGGCGCCGCGCCCTACGCCAGCCGGCCCCGGGTGGTGGGCGGCCGGTACGGCCTGTCCTCCAAGGACTTCACGCCCGCCATGGTCAAGGCGGTGTTCGACAACCTGGCGGCCGACCGGCCCAAGAACCACTTCACCGTGGGCATCCACGACGACGTGACCCACACCTCCCTGGAGTTCGACCCGGGGTTCGACATCGAGCCCGAGGACGTGGTGCGGGCGGTGTTCTGGGGGCTGGGGGCCGACGGAACCGTGGGCGCCAACAAGAACTCCATCAAGATCATCGGTGAGGAGACGGACAACTACGCCCAGGGCTACTTCGTGTACGACTCGAAGAAGTCCGGGGGCGTCACGGTGTCCCACCTGCGGTTCGGCCCGCGGCACATCCGATCGGCCTACCAGATCCGCCGGGCCAGCTTCGTGGCCTGCCACCAGTTCTCGTTTGTGGACAAGTACGACGTGCTCGAGTTTGCGGCGCCCGGCGCCGTGTTCCTGCTGAACTCGCCCTACGGCCCGGACGAGGTGTGGGAGCACCTGCCCCGGGAGATGCAGGAGCAGATCCTGGAGAAGAAGCTCCGGTTCTACGTGATCGACGCCTACGAGGTGGCCAAGCACACCGGCATGGGCGTTCGGATCAACACCATCATGCAGACCTGCTTCTTCGCTATCTCGGGCGTGCTGCCCCGGGACGAGGCCATCGCCAAGATCAAGGGCGCCATCCAGAAGACCTACGGCAAGAAGGGCGAGGAGATCGTCCAGAAGAACTTCCGGGCCGTGGACGAGACCCTGGCCAACCTCCACGAGGTCGAGGTGCCCGGCGGGGTCACGGCCACCCACACCCGCCCGCCCATCGTGCCGGACGAGGCCCCCGAGTTCGTGAAGCGGGTGGAGGCGCCCATGATGGCCCTGAAGGGCGACCAGATCCCGGTGAGCCTGCTGCCGGTGGACGGCACCTTCCCCACGGGCACCACCCAGTGGGAGAAGCGCAACATCGCCCTGGAGATCCCGGTGTGGGACCCGGACACCTGCATCCAGTGCACCAAGTGCTCGTTCGTGTGCCCCCACGCCACGATCCGGCCCAAGATCTACGATCCCGCGGTCCTCGAGGGAGCCCCGGCCGCGTTCAAGTCGGCCGACGCCAAGGGCAAGGACTGGGCCGGCAAGAAGTTCACCATCCAGGTGGCCCCGGAGGACTGCACCGGGTGCGGCCTGTGCGTCCAGACCTGCCCGGCCAAGAACAAGGCCGACCCCAAGCGCAAGGCCATCAACCTGGAGCCCCAGCTGCCCCTGCGGGACCAGGAGCGGGAGAACTGGGCGTTCTTCCTGTCGATCCCGGACCTGGACCCGACGATCCTCAAGACCGACGTGAAGGGCAGCCAACTGCGGCGGCCCCTGTTCGAGTTCTCGGGGTGCTGCGCCGGGTGCGGCGAGACCCCCTACGTGAAGCTGATGACCCAGCTGTTCGGGGACCGGATGCTGATCGCCAACGCCACCGGCTGCTCCTCGATCTACGGGGGCAACCTGCCCACCACGCCCTACACCACCAACGACCAGGGGCTCGGGCCCACCTGGTCCAACTCCCTGTTCGAGGACAACGCCGAGTTCGGCCTGGGCATGCGGCTGGCCATCGACAAGCAGAGGGAGATGGCCGAGGAGCTGCTCCGGGCCCTGGCGCCCCGGATCGGCGACGATCTGGTGAGCGCCCTGCTCACGGCGGACCAGTCGTCGGACGCGGGCATCCGGGAGCAGCGCGAGCGGGTGGCCGCCCTCAAGGAGAAGCTCGCGGGCCTGGGCGACGACCCGCAGGCCCGGCGGCTGGAGTCCCTGGCCGACTACCTGGTGCGCAAGAGCGTGTGGATCCTGGGCGGCGACGGCTGGGCCTACGACATCGGCTACGGCGGCCTGGACCACGTGCTGTCCATGGGCCGGGACGTGAACATCCTCGTGATGGACACCGAGGTGTACTCCAACACCGGCGGCCAGATGTCCAAGGCCACCCCCATGGGGGCGGCCGCCAAGTTCGCCGCGGCCGGCAAGTCCAAGCCCAAGAAGGACCTGGGGCTCATGGCCATGGCCTACGGCGACGTGTACGTGGCCCGGGTGGCGTTCGGCGCCAAGGACCAGCACACCGTGAAGGCGTTTGCCGAGGCGGAGTCCTACCCCGGCACCTCCCTGATCATCGCCTACAGCCACTGCATCGCCCACGGCTACGACCTTCGCTACGGGTGCGAGCAGCAGAAGCGGGCGGTGGAGTCGGGCCACTGGCCCCTGTACCGGTTCGATCCTCGGCGGCGGGAGGAGGGGCTCAACCCGTTCCAGCTCGACTCGAACCCGCCCAAGATCCGGCTGGAGGAGTACGTGTACCAGGAGACCCGGTACCGGATGCTCCAGCAGATGGATCCCGACCGGGCCAAGGCCCTTCTGCGGTCGGCCGAGGAGGAGGTGCGGCGCCACTACGCCCTGTACGAGCAGCTGGCCCACCTCAAGATGGGCCCGGCCCACAAGGACGCCTAGCGTGGCGTTCCGTAAATCCGTAAGCGGGTGAATCTGGGGCGTCGGCTCCGGCAGGCCGCGAGGCGACCCGGGACCCGCCCGGCCGCCCAGTGTCATGGTTC
>JAADGT010000247.1 GCA_013152215.1 Deltaproteobacteria bacterium | reverse complement strand
GAGAGGCCAGGAACAGCATGACCCGCGCGGCCTCCTCCGGGGTGCCGGGCCGGCCCAGGGGGATCAGGGCCCGGAACACCTCGAGCTGCTGCCGGGGCACCCCCACCGGGATGCGGGTGCCCCCGGCCTCGATCACGGTGTCCTCATCCTTGGCCCGGGTGAGCCGGGTCTCGATCCAGCCGTAGGCCACGGCGTTCACGTTCACGTTGAATCGGCCCCACTCCCGGGCCAGGGTCCGGGTGAACCCCAGGATCCCGGCCTTGGCCGTGGAGTAGTTGATCTGGCCCGGGTTTCCGTCGGTGCCGGCCACCGAGCTCACGTTGATGATCTTCCGGTGGACCCGCCGGCCCTGCTCCATGTCCCGCTTGGCCGCGTCGCGGATGTAGGGGGCGGCGGCCCGCACGATACGAAACGGGGCGGTGCAGTGAACCCTCCACATGGCCTCCCACTGCTCGTCGGTCATCTTGTGGACCACCCCGTCCCAGGTGTACCCGGCGTTGTTCACCAGCACGTCGATGGAAGGGCCGAAGCTCTCCACCGCCGCCTCTACCAGCCGCTCGGCAAATCCGTCGGCGGTCACGTCCCCCACCACGGCCACGGCCTCGCCGCCCTGGGCACGGATCCGGTCCACCACCTCGCGGGCCGGCCCCTCGTCCAGGTCGCTCACCACCACCCGGGCTCCCTCCGATGCGAACAGGAGGGCGGCGCTGCGGCCGATCCCCCGGCCGGCACCGGTGATCACGCTGACTTTTCCTTCGAGCATCCTTTCCATGGTCTTCTCTCCTTGAGGGGCAGTGACGAGTGACGAGTGATCGGTGACGGGTGATGTCCGTCTACTTCGTCTCGGAGTTTTCCTCTCTCGGGTCTGCCCGGTTCCCCTCCACACTCTGCGCCAGCTTCGCGCGGATGTCCTCCCGGAGCCTTCCCTTCAGCACCTTGCCCACGGGGTTCCGGGGGATCTGATCCACGAGTTCGAGCCGCTCAGGCAGCTTGTACACGGCCACGCCCTGATCCCGCATGAACGAGGTCAGGTCCTCCAGGCGGACCCGCGCGCCGGCCCGGGGCACCACGTAGGCGCAGCAGCGCTCGCCCAGGTCCTCGTCGGGCATGCCCACCACGGCCGCGTCCTGCACGTCGGGGTGGGCGAGGATCAGGTTCTCCACCTCCTGGGCGCTGATGTTCAGCCCGCCCCGGATGATGATGTCCTTCTTCCGGTCCACGAAGCTCAGGTAGTGCTCCCCTCGGATCCGGAACAGGTCGCCGGTGCGGAAGAACCCCTCCTCGTCGAAGGCCTGCTCGTTCAGGTCGGGCCGGTTGAAGTAACCCGGCATCACGTTGGGGCCGCGGTACAGGAGCTCGCCCACGGCCCCGTCGTGGACGAGCTCCCGGCCCTGCTCGTCCACCACCTTGGTCCGTACAAACCGGGTGACGGGCGAGGTCCACGTCCGGTCCCCAGCGCCGTAGCGCGGGAAGTGGTCGACCCGGACCTCCATGTCGGGGACGTCGCCGGCGGTGGACACGAGCCCGGTTCCCTCGTTCTGACCCCAGATGTTCCCGATGTCGATGTCCCACCGACGCTTGAACTCCTCCATGGCCCACAGGGACGGGGGAGCCGAGCCCACCGTGATGCTGCGGATCCCCCCGAGGTCGAAGGAGTCTGCCGCGGGGTGCTTGAGGATCAGGTTCACCACCGCCGGCACCAAGAGCGTGTAGTGGATCTTCTCCTCCACCATCTGCCGAAGCAGCAGGGCCGGGTCGAACGGGTGATGGAGAACGAGAGTGCCCCCCAGGATCAGCCACGGCGCGTACACCGTGCCCAGGGCCCCCATGTTCACCAGCGGCCCCGCGGTGAGCAGGACGTCCCCCGGCCGCAAGCCGGCCGATGCGGCCAGGGAGGCCTGGCACCTCCAGTTGTTGTGGCTGAGGGGGCAGCCCTTGGGTTGGGCCTCGGTCCCCGAGGTCCAGCAGATCGTGAAGATGTCGTTGGCGTCCACCCGGATCCGGTCGAGGCCCGGGTCCGGGGTCTCCTGGGCCATGTGCCGGATCTCGGCCACGGAAAGCACCTGCCGGAGGGAGGGCGTCTGCTCCGCCAGGGCCCTGGCCTGGGCCAGGTGATCGAACCCCCGGTGCGACTCCACCGTCACGAACGCCTTGGCCCGGGTCAGCCGGGCCACGTAGGCGAGCTCCAGCGAGCGCCACTGTACGGGCACGGGCGAGAGCACCCCGCCGGCCCGGGCCACCGCGAGGTAGAGCATGGCCAGCTCCCAGCTGTTCGGGATCTGGGCCAGGACCACGTCGTCCTTCTCCAGGCCCGCGGCCCGCAGGGCCGTGGCCACCCCTTCCACCGCCCGGTGGAGGGCCCCGTAGGAGATCCGCTCCGGGGCCAGCCCCATGAGCTCCTCCTTGTTCGGCGGGTCCACCACGGCGGTGCGTTCGGGGGTGCGGCGGGCGTGGTCCCGAAAGTCGTCCAGGAGGGTGCGCTCCCCCCAACAGCCCAGCTCGGTGTACCTGCGGATCTGCTCCTGGGACGCCAGGATCATGGCCACCTCCTGTCTCTAAAGGGTTGGGAGCCCCCCAGGCCGGCCGGGAGAAGGTTCGTCGGTCGCATGGCGGGGAGGCTCGAAAAGCGGTGACGCGTAACGGGTGATCAGTGACGGGTGGCTTGCTCACAGCCCGAAGATCCCGATGCTGCACACGCTGAACAGGGGGATGCCCCCCAGGTTGTGGGTGAGCCCCAGCTTCGGATCCTTCACCTGCCGGGGGCCGGCCTTGTGCTGGAGCTGCTTGTACACCTCGTAGATCATCCGGATCCCGGAGGCGCCGATGGGGTGGCCGAAGCACTTGAGCCCCCCGTCGGGCTGGCACGGGATCGCCCCCTCCAGCTCGAACAGCCCCTCGTTCACGTCCCGGATGGCCCGACCCCGGGGGGAGATGCCCAGGTCCTCGTAGGTGATGAGCTCGGTGATCGAGAAGCAGTCGTGGACCTCGAGCACCCCGATCTCCGCCCTGGGGCTGCGCACCCCGGCCTCCTCGTAGGCCCGGGCAGCCGCTCGGGCCGTGGTGGGCAGGTGAGTCCCGTCCCAGCCCGTGGTGTAGAGCTCCTCCCCCGACGTGGCCGCGATCTGGAGCGCCTTCACCCGCACGGGGTCCGGCCGGAGCGACCGGGCGATCTCGGGGGTGGTCACGATGGCGGCGGCCGCCCCGTCGCTCACTCCGCAGCAGTCGAACAGGCCCAGGGGCCAGGCCACGATCGGCGCCTGGATCACCTGCTCCGGCGTGATCT
This sequence comes from Deltaproteobacteria bacterium, assembly GCA_013152215.1. Taxonomy (GTDB): domain Bacteria; phylum Desulfobacterota; class Deferrisomatia; order Deferrisomatales; family Deferrisomataceae; genus Deferrisoma. Next base: position 658 of record JAADGT010000247.1, on the reverse strand, counting down.
CGGCGCGCAGATGGGCCTTGGGGTTCATGGCCCCGGCCCGGTGGCTCTTGGCCGAGATGCGGGCGAGCGCCATCTTGCCCTCCTCGGGCGAGATGCCGTGCTCGGCAAAGTAGCGGGTGGCCATCAGGGCGAACCCCCCCGGCGCCGTGAACGCCGGCAGGATGAACCGGTTCAAGGTGCCCATGGCGGTGTCGAACCCCGGGAGCCCCCCGTACCCGGTGTCCTTGAGCTTCTCCACGCCCAGGGCCAGGGCGATGTCGCAGGCGCCCGAGGCCACGGCGTAGCACGCGCCCCGGAACGCCTCGGTGCCGGTGGCGCAGAAGTTCTCGACCCGGGTCACGGGGATGCCGGGCAGCTTCAGCGCCTGGGCCAGGGGGATGGCGCTCTTGCCCAGGTGGACCTCCTCGAAGCAGGTCCCGAGCCACGCGGCCTGGATCTCATCGGGCCCGATGCCGGCGTCCTCCACGGCCTCCTGGAACGCCTCCACGATCAGGTCCGCGGCGTCCGCGTCCCACCGCTCTCCGAACCGCGTGCACCCCATCCCCACGATCGCCACCTTGTCCCGGATCCCGCTCGCCATGCCCGTCTCCTTCCAGTAACTTCGGTCCTCGGTCCTCGGTCCTCGGTCCTCGGTCCTCGGTCCTCGGTCGCCGGTCGC
>JAADGT010000142.1 GCA_013152215.1 Deltaproteobacteria bacterium | reverse complement strand
CAAGCCTCGGGCGCTCGCCGTGGACGCCACCCTCCGGGCCGCCGCGCCCGAGCAGGTGCGGCGCCGGGCCATGGGCCTCGCCCCTCCCCGCGGCATCGCCGTGCTCCCGTCGGATCTCCGGGAGAAGGTGCGCACCCGGCGCTCCGGCGTGAGCCTTCTCTTTGCCGTGGACGCCTCGGGATCCATGGGCGTCGAGGAGGTCATGGCCACGGCCAAGGGCATCGTGCTCACGCTCCTCACCGACGCCTACCAGAAGCGCGACCGCGTGGGGCTCCTGGCGTTCCGGGGCACGGAGGCCAAGCTGGTGCTGCCCTTCACCACAAGCGTGGCCCAAGCACAGCAGCGTCTCAGGGATCTCCCCACCGGAGGAAAGTCGCCCCTCGCCCTCGCCCTCGCCAAGAGCCTCGAGGCGTTCCATCGGGAACTCACGAAGCACCCGGGCCGGCTGCCGCTCCTGGTGCTCCTCACCGACGGCAAGGCGAACATCAGCATGGCGGGCCGGGAACCGTTCGAGGAGGCCCTCGATCAGGCCCGCCGCATCCGCCATGCGGGCATCCGCAGCCTGGTGGTGGACACCGACCTGACCTGGATCCACTCCTACGCCTACGCCCGGGTGCTGGCCGAGGCCATGGGCGCCCGGTGCCTGGGCATCCGCGACCTGGAGCTGGGGCAGGTGATCGATTTTATGAAGCTGGAGAGCTAGGAGGCCGGAAGGCTGGGAGGCTAAACACCTTTCGGCCACAGATTCACACAGATCTACACGGATCTTTTCCCCCCGGGGTGGAACCCGGCCTGCGTCATTCTCTCCCCACGGCCCCTTGGACCGACCCGGGGATCTCCCAGGCCCCGAAATCCGTGCCCATCTGTGTGCATCCGTGGCCAACACGCACACCGGCGCGAATCTGTGGCTCAGCTCCCCCCCCGGTCGTTCGCCCGCTCCCAGGGACCTTCGAGCGAGCGGCGGATCCATTCGGTGCCGCAGAAGGTGCACGAGACCCGGATCTCGCCCCGCTCCTCCAGGAGTCGGCGGGCCTCATCCGGCCCCAGTGCCGCCAATGTGGCGTCGAGGCGTTCCTCGTTGCACCGGCACCGGAACCCGGGGGTCCCCAGCTCCTCCACCTCGTACTCCAGGCCCGCCAGGGCCCGGTCGAGAACCGCGTCGAGCCCCCCCTCCCGCAGGAGCTCGGTGACCCCACCGAGGCGGGAGAAGTTCTCCACGAGCAGGTCGAGGTCTTGATCGGTGGCGTCGGGCAACGCCTCCACCAGCACGCCGCCGGCCGCCCCCACCCGGTAGTCGGGCGCCACGTACACCCCCAGGGCCACGGCCGAGGGGATCTGCTCGCTGGTGAGAAGGTAGTACGCCAGGTCCTCGGCGATCTCTCCGGTCTGGATCGGCGCGGTGGACACGTAGGGCTCCTTCAACCCCAGATCCCGCACCACCACCAGCTCACCCGTCCCCACCCCACCCCCCACGTCGATCTTCCCGTCCCGCGGAGGGAGGTCGGCCTGGGGGTTGGCCACGTATCCTCGCACGGCCAGGTCGGCCCGGCCCTCGGCCACGACGGCCCCCAGCGGCCCGTCGCCCCGCCATTGGAGGAGGACCGAGGCGTCGCCCTTCAACAAGCTTCCCAGCAGGGCCGCGCCCGTAAGGGCCCGGCCGAGCGCGGCCGTGGCCGTGGGGGAGAGATTGTGCCGCCGTCGGGCCTCCTCCGCCAACGCCGTGGTCTCAGCCGCCCGCACCAGAAATCCGCCGCCCCGGGGGAACACGGCCACGACACGGTCTGCCATCACTCGTCCTCCCGGTGGCGGGGGAGGGTTACCCGGAAGGTGGTCACCTCCCGGTCCGGGTCCAGCTCCACGTCGACGGTGCCGCCCATCGAGCGCACCAGCCGATACACGATGCCCAGGCCCCGGCCCTTCACGTCCGCCTCCCGGAGCGCCTCCAGCTGCTCGGGGTCCAGCCGGCCGGGGTTCGAGATCTCCACACAGGCCCGGTCGCCCTCGGCGTAGGTGCGCACGGTGAGCGTACCGCCCGTCGAGGGAACGGCCTTCGTGGCGTTGTTCAGCAGGTTGTCCAGCACCCGCTCCAAGGCCAGCCGGCGCACCCGAACCCAGAGCTCCGGCTCCAGCTCGCCCGCGTCGGTCTCCACCCCGGTGCGACGCTGCTCCTGGATCGCCTCGGTGTTGATGGCCACCCGGTCCTGGACCACCTGACTCAGGTCCAGGGACTCGGGTCGGCTCACCGGGTAGAGGCTCAACGCCATCTCCTGGATCCGCGTTCCCTCCCGGATCACCACGTCCAGGTACTTGAGCATCTCCTCGCGCCGGGGGTCTCCGGACTCCAGCATCCGCTGGACCCTCCGGGCGAACCCGGCCACCGCGATGGCCGGGTTCTTGAAGTCGTGGAGGATGTCGTCGAGGCGCTCGATCTCCAGCACCTGCGTGAGTTGCTTCCCGAAGAAGGTGAGGATCTCGATCTCCTCGTCCGTGAAGAACCGGCGGCGCTCCACGGCGTCGAACACGAGGATGTACCGCACCCGGTCGGCCAGCCGCAGGGGAACGTACAGGATCGAGTGGATCCCGTGGGTGCGGCAGAACTCCCGGAGCTGCGAGGTCACGAGATAGCTCTTCTGGGGGGACTTGATCAGCAGGTAGGAGGGGTGGACCCGCTCGTTCTCGAAGTCCCCGGCGGGCAGGCCCTGGCGGACCACGGCGTTTAGGTACGGGTGGTCCGAGAGGAGGAACGACTTCCCCACCGTGTGGTAGCCTCCCTCGCTCGGCCACCCCGCCTCGAGCACGGCCTGGGTCTCGTCCTCGCTCACGGCGAACAGGCTGCAGCTCTGGATCCGAATGATGTCCTGCAGCTCGTCCAAGGCCGGCTGGAACAGGTCCTTGAGCTTGATGCCCCGGTCCTGGGAGAGCTTGGCGAAGATCCGCTCGACGATCCACTCCTTCTTCTCGTTCATCCGACGCAGATCCAGAATCTGTTTGCGGGCCACGACGTAGCTGACCCGCTGGGCCATGAGCTGGGCCACCTCGATCTCTGTGTCGGAGAACGCGCGGTTGGCCTCGGCGTAGTAGATCTGGATCGCGCCTTGCACGTCGGGGGCTCGGGGATCGAAACGGGGGATCGACAGCGGCACAGCCAGGAGGGAGCGCAGCCCCTGGTCCACCACCGACTTGTTTCGGTACGAGGGATCCGACGCGATGTCCGAGATGGTGTGGGCTTTCTGGGTGGCCACCACCCGGCCGGCCACCGACTCCTCGAACGGAATCGCAACCTCCCGCTCGGCCTCGGACATGTGGAACGAGCCGAAGGAGACCATCTGGTTGAGGCGGGGATCGTACAGACGGATCGAGGCCGCCCGTGCGCCCAGGAACTCCACGATGATCCGGGCCGCGTCGTACAGGATCTTACGCCAGGACTGGTTCGGGTCGATGTCCATCAGGCGGCTGAAGGTGGTGAACACGCAGCCCAGGGCCCAGGGGAGGTCCGGGTGGTCGAGGCGACGGAGGATCTCGGGAAGGGTGCAGGAACGCTCGGTCATGGGTCCGACCCGGTAAAAGGCGTTTGCTCGTTGTATACGGGAAGCCCGGGCGTCGGTCAAGCGAACCCCCTTTTCCCGGCGACCACCGGAAGAATGCATTCCCAGTAACTCCGGTCTCTGGTCAACGGCCGTCGGTCTACGGTCGGGGGCCTTGGGCCCGCTGGGCGGCTAGGCAGCTAGGCAGCCGGGCAGCTTCCCCGAACCGCCCCCGACGATGGCCCGGACCAACGAACGTCATCCTCCCCGTTGTAGGGCCCGCAGGGGCCTGGTAGAGCCGCCACCCAACGGTCTGCCCCCCGGTTTTTTCTAGTTTCTAGCGTTCCGTTTCGCAAAAACGTATGCGGATTGCCTCGGTGGGGCTGGGGGCTCCGACGAAGCGCGACGGCCGAGCAG
>JAADGT010000257.1 GCA_013152215.1 Deltaproteobacteria bacterium | reverse complement strand
CCGAGCCGCCCGAGCCGATCCCGGGCCTGAGCCTGATTCGGCAGGGGCCCGGCGGGGACCTGGTGCCCCTGGAGGTGTCGCCGTGAACCCACTGGCGTCGCCGGAGACCGGACGGGCCGTGCTGGCCATGGGCAACGAGGCCCTGGCCCGGGGGGGGATCGAGGCGGGCCTGGGCTACTTCTCCACCTACCCGGGCACCCCGGCCAGCGAGGTGGGCACGGTGCTCCAGGGCCTGCGGGAGGAGTTCCCCGGCCTGTACGCCGAGATCAGCACCAACGAGCACGTGGCCGCCCTGGGCGCCCTGGGGGCCTCCTGGGCCGGGGTGCGGTCCATGGTGGCCATGAAGCACGTGGGCATGAACGTGGCGGCCGAGCCGTTCCACTTCGCGGGGTACACCGGCGTGCGTGCCGGCATGGTGGTGGTCCTGGGCTCGGATCCGGGGGCCACCAGCTCCACCGGCGAGCAGGACGACCGGTGGTACAGCCTCCACACCCACCTGCCCGTGCTGGAGCCGGCCGACATCCAGGAGGCCAAGGAGATGACCCGGCAGGCCTTCGAGCTGTCGGAGGCCTACGACCTGCCGTTCGTGGTGAACGCCCCGTCCAAGCTGTGCCACAACATCGGAACCCTGCGGCTGGGCCCGCTGCCGGAGCGGGTGGCGTACCGGGGTCGGTTCGAGCGCAACCCCGAGCGGTACCTGAACCTGTTCGACTTCGCGGTGAAGAACCACGGCCGGTGCCTGGCCAACGTGGAGCGGCTTCGGGCCGACGCCGGCCGGCTGGGCCTGAACCGGGTGATCCCCGGCCGGAGGCGGGTGGGGATCGTGTGCTCGGGCCTGCTGTTCGCCTACGCGATGGAGGCCCTGGAGATCCTCGGCCTGGACGACGTGCCGGTGCTCAAGGTGGGCATGAGCTACCCCCTGGACCCACGGCTGGTGACCCGGTTCCTCGAGGGGCTGGACCGGGCCGTGTTCGTGGAGGAGCTGGAGGGGTTCCTGGAGTTCCAGGCCAAGCGGTGGGCCTACGACGCCGGGGTGCGCACCCCCATCGTGGGCAAGGAGCTGTTCCCAGCCACCGGCGAGGTGGACGTGGACCGGGTGACCGACGCCCTGGCCGAGGCCCTGGGCGGCCGACTGCCCAAAGGCCGGAGCCGGGGCGCCGAGGCCCTGGAGCGGCATCGGGCCGAGATGCCCCCCCGGCAGGGGGCGTTCTGCCCGGGATGCCCCCACCGGGCCACCAACTTCGCCCTGCGCCGGGCAGCCGGACCCGACACCGTGTTCGCGGGGGATATCGGCTGCTACACCCTGTCGGTGCTGCCCCCGTTTCGGGTGTCGGACTGGGTGACCTGCATGAACTGCGGTGCCGGCAGCGGCCAGGCCATCGCCCAGGTCTCGGACGACCCGGTGGTGGCCCTGGTGGGGGACTCCACGTTCTTCCACTCCGGCGTGCCCACCCTGCTCAACGCGGTCCAGAACGGCGCCGACCTGGTGCTGCTGATCCTCGACAACCGCTGGGTGGCCATGACCGGCCATCAGCCGAGCCCCACAACCGACCGGCTGGTGGACGGAACGCCCCGCAAGGCGGTGGACCTGGTGGGGTTCGTCCGGAGCCTGGGGGTGGAGTGGGTCCGCCGGGCCGACGCCTTCCGCGTCCGGCCCCTGGAGGTGCTGCTCCGGGAGGCCCTGGCCGGCTCGGGCGTGCGGGTGATCGTGGTGGAGGGCGAGTGCGCCCTGCAGTCCGAGCGGCGCGGGAAGACCCTCCCTTCGGGGGAGGAGGAGTGGGTGGACCTGGACCCCGAGCGGTGCCAACGGTGTCACCGGTGCTACCGGGACCTGGCCTGCCCCGCGATCCGCGAGGAGGAGGGGGCCGAAGGGCCGGTGTATGTCATCGATCCGGGGCTGTGCCAACGGTGTGGGGTGTGCGAGGAGATCTGTCCCAACTCGGCCATCACCCGGACCCGGGTGCGACGGGGGAGGGCGGCATGAGGCGCTACGACATCCTGATCGCCGGCATCGGAGGCCAGGGGGTGATCACCCTGGGAACCCTGCTCAAGCTGGCCGCGATCCGGGCCGGGGTGGAGGTCACCGGCGCCGAGCGCCGGGGCGGGGCCCAGCGGGAGGGGCGGGTCACGTCCCACGTCCGATACCGGACCCTGGAGCCGGAGGAGGCGGAGAACCCCCGCAGGCAGGCGTTCTCGGGGCTGATTCCCCGGGGCGGGGCCCACATGGTGATCGCTTTGGAGCCCCTGGAGGCGGCCCGGAGCCTGCCGCTCATGAACCCGGACACGGTGGTCATCAGCGAGGTCGCGCCCCGCACGCCCACGGCGGTGCGGCTGGGGACCGCCGAGTACCCTCCGGTGGAGCGGATCCGCGACTGGATCGCCGAGGTGACCCCCCGGGTGTGCCTGGTGGGGCTGGAGGCCGCGTCCCGGGAGCGGTTCGGGTCGCTTCGGCAGGTGAACGTGATCGCGTTGGGGCTCGCCTCGGCCCTGGGCCGGCTCCCGGTGCCGGACGAGGCCCTGCTCGAGACCGTTCGGGAGCGGCTGCCCGGGTTCGACGCCAACCGGGAGGCATTCGCCCTGGGTCGGGAGCTCGCCGGAAAGCCCTTTTATTGACCCGGCGACAAAATCGGCGCGTCACCCCGGAGGGAAGGCGGGGCATGGGGCCTGCTTCCGGCCGCGTGCGAAGCCGGGCATTGCGATTCGCCGCGCAGGCACGGGGCCCGGGCGGTGGTTTCATGACCGTTCGGTGGGGCACGAACGAATTCACGGTACGAACGTTGGAGGCACTGCGCGGCGAGCTAAGGAGCCGCACGCGGCTCTCCAGCAGACCCCATGCCCCCCGACTCCGATGTCGAGACGAGCTTTCGACCGACGACCAATGACCGAAGTTACATGGAAGCGGACGGAGGACAGGGGTTTCGAAAAGGGCCGGCCTGATTGCCTGGGGTAGTCCTTCTCCCTGTCCACTGTCGTCTGAATTCTGGCCCCTGGCTCCTAGCCTCCTAGCCTCCCAGCGTACAAAGGAGAGAGCGTGACGGAAAGGGCTGTGGACGCCTCCACCGTGCTGGTGGTGGGCCGGACCGACCGGGGGAAGACCACCTGGGTTCGGACCCTGATCGAGCGCTGGACGTCCCGGGGAGAGACCGTGGGCTGGGTGGACGCGGACGTGGGCCAGGGAGTGCTCGGGCCCCCTGCGGTCCAGTCCCTGGCCGTGTGCCGGCCGGGGAGGGATCCCCAGGTGGTGGCCCGGTGGTTCGTGGGCAACACCTCCCCGCGGGCCCACATGCTGCCCTGTGTCGTCGGAGTGCTGCGGCTGACCGCCCGGGCCCGGGAGGAGGGGTGCAGCCGGGTGGTGGTGGACACCACGGGGCTGGTCGCGCCGTCCGAAGGGGGGGTGGCGCTCAAGACCTGGAAGGCCGAGGCCCTGGCTCCCTGCACGGTGGTGGGGCTTGAGGTGGACGGCGAGCTGGAGCCGATCCTGGGGCCCATGGAGGCGGACCCCCGGTTCGAGGTGGTCCGGATCCCCCCGGGTCGGGGAGTGCGTCGCCGCAGCTTCGAAGAGCGGGCCGCCGCCCGAGCCCAGCGGTTTCGGGAACACCTTGCAGGGGGGCGGGAGATCGCCCTCCCGCAGGAGACGCCCGTGTACGGCACGGGGACCGTGGGGCGGGGACGGCTGGTGGGGCTCCTGGACGGAGGCGGGTTCTGTGTGGGGCTAGGGGTGGTGGCCCGGTGGGGGGAACGTCGGGCCGTTCACAGCCCCGTGGATCTCCATCGGGTGTGCGCGGTTCGGTTGGGGGCGCTCAAGGTGGATCCAGAAAGCGGACGGGAGGGGTAGTCACCACCCCTCCCGTTTTTTCGTACGCCCGGCATGGGCACTGGCTTGGAGGTGAAAGTCCTCCCCCGAGTAGGTCACGACGAGGGAAGGGAAGCGCAAGGGCGCGAG
>JAADGT010000198.1 GCA_013152215.1 Deltaproteobacteria bacterium | reverse complement strand
GAGCTGGTTTCATGACAACTCGGTGGAATCCAAACCCTTTCGCGGTCCGACCGTCAGAGGCGCTGCGCGGCGAGCTAAGGGGCCGCACCCGACTCTCCGGCAGGTCCCTTGTCCCCTCCGAGCAGGGAGCGATAGCGCCTGTTTATCCGCCGGGGTAATAACGTTGCCTGATCTGGGGGCCACAGATGGCGCCGGGGCATGGGTTTCAGGAGCCAGAATTCAGGGGACAGAAGCCAGAAAAAGGGCAAAGACACTGTGGCCAAAGCGACGTCGTGGGACCACGACCCGTCCACTGAGATCTGTCCTCTGACGCCTGATCCCCATGCCCCCGAGGCCTTGGCGGCGGGGCTCAGGAGCCGCCCGGCCGCCCAGCTGCCTAGCGGGCCGGAGGCCCCCGACCGTTGACCGGAGACCGGAGACTGACGACCGAAGTTACATGGACGTCTCCCGTTTTGACAACCTACCCCCGATTGGGAGATGTTGGGGGGTCGCACCGGCCAGGAGGTAAGAGGGAGAGATTCGGATGCTGATCGTGATGGACCATTTCGCCTCGCCGGAGCAGGTGGAGGCGGTGTGCCAGCGGATCCGGGAGCTGGGGCTCACCCCCCAGCCGATCCCCGGGGGCGAGCGGGTGGCGATCGGGGTGCTGGGGAACCAGGGGTACGTGGACGAGGCCCCCTTCCGGGACCTGGAGGGCATCCGCGAGTTCATCCACGTCACCAAGCCCTACAAGCTGGTGAGCCGCGACTTCCACCCCGAGGACACCGTGGTGCGGGTGGGGCCCGTGGAGATCGGGTGGAGCCGCGACCCGGTGGTGATCGCCGGACCCTGCGCGGTGGAGAGCGCCGAGCAGGTGCGGGCCGCGGCCCGGGCGGTCAAGGCGGCCGGGGCCCACCTGATGCGCGGGGGCGCGTTCAAGCCCCGGACCGGACCCCACTCGTTCCAAGGGCTGGGGTACGAGGGGCTCGACCTCCTGGCCGAGGCGGCCCGGGAGGCGGGCCTGCCGGTCGTGACCGAGGTCATGCGGATCGACCAACTGGAGAAGGTGGCCGAGGTGGCCGACTGCGTGCAGATCGGGGCCCGCAACATGCAGAACTTCGATCTGCTCAAGGAGGCGGGCCGGGCCGGCAAGCCCGTTCTGCTCAAGCGGGGGATGAGCGCCACCCTGGACGAGTTCCTGGCGGCCGCCGAGTACATCCTGCTCGAGGGGAACGAGCAGGTGATCCTGTGCGAGCGGGGCATCCGCACCTTCGAGCGGGCCCTCCGGAACACCCTGGACCTGGCCGTGGTGCCCTACCTGCGCGCGGCCACCCACCTGCCGGTGATCGTGGACCCCAGCCACGCCCTGGGCCGGCGGAGCCTGGTGCCGCCCATCGCCAAGGCCGCGTTCCTGGTGGGCGCCGCCGGAATCATGGTGGAGGTCCACCCCGACCCCTGCCGGGCCCTGTGCGACGGCCCCCAGTCCCTGGACTTTCCTTCGTTCACCCGCCTGATGGCCGAGCTCGACCGGGTGGGCCGGCTGAGGGAGGGTGGGTGAGTCCGGACGCGGGCACAACAATTGGGGCTAAAAGTTAGGCCTTCCGCCTTTCTCGCCTTCCATCGGAAGACACCAGGCAGTTGGCCATACGGCGGGGTCGGCGCACCCGAAAACCCGTGCGAACCACCCGGAGGGAGGAGCCGGTGGCCGAGGTCGTGTCCCCCTGGCGGAGGGAGCTTCCGGCTCGGAACGATGCGCGGAAGAGGAGGCGGGCCGTCGGCGACAAGGCCTTCCCGGCTTCAGAGAGGGGAGCTGGGAGGTCCTTTTCCCGCTCAGACTGGTTCTCATCCTGTGGATCCTGCCCGAGCCGGGCCCGGCCGCTCAAGCGAACCCCCGGCCGGGTCGATGGGAAGGAGGCGTTCGCCGGGTGCGGGGACCTGGCCGAACGGGTGGAGCATCTCTTCGCCCGCGGCCTGTGGCTCCCCCAGGAGGCCCTGGGGCTGGAGGCGCTTCTTGGAGGTGTGCCTGGGAAGCCCTGTCAGGCCCCTTCGGGGCGGTCTAGAGACTAGAAACTAGAAAAACCAGGGACTTCGGAACGTTGGGCGGGCGCTTCAGCAGGCGCCCCCGAAGCCTTGGCGTCGGCGCTCAAAAGCCGCCCGGCCGCCTAGCGGCCTAGCAGCCCAGCCGCCCAGCGGGCCGAAGGCCCTTGACCAACGACCGAACTTGGAGGACCGAGCATGATCGCGCGCATCGCACCGATGGCTTTGGCGGCCTGCATGGCCTGGGTCGGGACGGCAGGGGCCTTCGAGGTGGGGGCCCGGGCCGCCTACTGGATTCCCCAGCTCTCCGGTGACGTCCGGCTCGACGACGGCACCCGGGGCGACACCCTGGACTTCACCGACGACCTCGGGGTGGACGACGAGAACTTCTTCTTCGGCGATGCCTGGCTGTGGATCGGGGACCACCACCTGATCCTGTCCGGCACCCGGGTGGACTACTCGGGCACGAAGACCCTCGCCGGGGTGGCGTTCGGCGGCAAGACCTTCACGGGCCGTACCGACGCGTCCCTCGAGTACACCCAGCTCGATCTGGCGTACCGGTACGACCTGATCGACCTGGAGAACCTGCTGGCGGGGTTCTCCCTGGGCCCACAGATCCAGGTGAAGTACTTGGACGGCGAGGTGCGGCTCAAGACGACCGGGGTGGAGGAGTCCCAGTCGTTCCAGATCCCCATTCCCCTGGCGGGGGTCGGAGGTCACCTGGGCATCCTGGCCGACCTTCTGGAGGTGCGGGCCCAGGCCGTGGGCATGGGGTACGGGGGGAACACGATCGTGGAGGCCTCGGCCGAGGTCTCGTACAACCCCGTCCCGTTCGTCGAACTCGTGGCGGGGTACCGATACTTCCGGATCGACGTGGAGGCGGACGACCTCACCCTGGACTACCAGCAGGCCGGCCCCTACGTGGGGATCGGGGCGAAGCTGTGACGGAGGCCCCGTGGAGGCCGTGATCGCGGGCCAGCCCTGGGAGGTGGACGACCTGATCTGCGCCGGGCCCAGGCTCCTGACCGACGATCCGGACAAGACCGGGGTGGTCCGCCGCTGGGGCCGTTCGGGCCCCCGGGACCACCTGGCCGCCGTGCAGACGGCCCGGCTCTTGGTGGAGGAGTACCCCGAGGACTGCCTCCCCCTGGGCCCGGGGATCCGCGGGCCCAGGGGAGAGGACGCGGCCGACGCGATCCTGGCGGTGACCCGGGCCCAGGGGCGGGTGCGGGTGTGGACCCGGCTGGATCCGGAGCAGACCCAGGCCGCCCTGGCTCGACTCGAGCGGTACCTCACCCGGCTGGTGCGCCTCGACACGCCGTAGCCGGAGTCCCCCGGATCACACCCCCCGGTCCCGGCCGGGCCACAGGATGCGGTGGAGCTGCACCTGGAGGCGGGCGTCCAGGCGGTCGGCGAGCATCCATCGTGCCAGTTCGGCCGGGTCGAGACGACCCCACACGGGCGACAGGCTCACCCGCACCCGTCCCCAAACGTTTCGGCGAGCGAGCTCGTCCACGGCCCAGTCGTAGTCGGCCCGGTCGGCGCACACCACCTTGAGCTCGTCCCCGGGACCGAGCCGCTGCAGGTTCTCCCACCGGTTCCGCTCCGCCATCCCCGAACCCGGGGTCTTCAGGTCCATCACGATGTGCACCCCGGGGGGCACGGGCTCCAGTGGCAGGCTGCCGTTGGTCTCGAGCAGCACCCGCCGACCGGCCTCGAGCAGGGCCTCCAGCAGGGCCGGTGCGGCCGGCTGGCACAGCGGCTCCCCTCCGGTGACCTCCACCGTACCCTGCCCCTCGCGGTCCACGGCCCGCAGCACCTCTTCCACTCTCATGGGGGTTCCCCCCTTCCAGGCGTACGCGGTGTCGCAGTAGGAGCAGCGCAGGTTGCACCCGGCCAGCCGCACGAAGGTGCACGGGTACCCGGCCCAGTGGGACTCGCCCTGGATGCTGGAGAAGATCTCGACCACCTTCAGTTCCACGGGGCACCTTTCGTCTCGGGCCCTCGGCCCGCTGGGCGGCTAGTGTTCCGTTCCGGAAAAAGCATATCCATTCTGGCGGTGGGGCTGGGGGCTCCGACGAAGCGCGACGGCCGAGCAGCCCGGGCCGCCCGGCGCCAGGGGAGCGGCTGCGGCGCGTGCCCT
>JAADGT010000148.1 GCA_013152215.1 Deltaproteobacteria bacterium | reverse complement strand
GCCGGCCACGGCGGCCACGGACGACAGGGCGTCGGAGCGGTGGTGCCAGGCGTTGGCCAGCAGCAGCCGGCTCTCCGTCTCCCGGGCCACCCGGGCGGTCCACCGGTACAGCCCCTCCTTGACCACGATGGACACCGCCGCAGCCGCGAGGGCCAGGAGGCCCGGCGGGCCGCCCGGAGCGGGCTCCCACAGGGACCGGGCCGCGCTGCCCGCCATGGACAGCCCGGCCGCCATCAGGATGACGCCCACCACGCCCGTGGCCAGGGTCTCCACCTTGCCGTGGCCGTAAGGGTGGGAGTCGTCCTCGGGCAGCCGGCCGAACCGGTAGCCCACCAGCACCACCAGGTCGCTGGCCAGGTCCGACAGGCTGTGGAGCGCATCGGCCACCAGGGCGGAGCTCCGGCCCATGATGCCGGCCGCCATCTTGACCAGCACCAGCACCAGGTTCACCAGGCTGCCGCCCAGGGTGACCCCCTCGCCGGTCTGGAGCAGCGACGGCAGGAGGGCCGGTTGCCTCGGGCCGGACCCGGTGTTATAAGATGACGCCCGCCGGGATCCAGGGGATTCCGTATCTTTGTGTGTCGGAGGTGTCGTCATGCCCATCTACGAGTACCGCTGCGACCGGTGCAACGACGAGTTCGAGGTGACCCAGAAGATCAGCGATCCGCCCCTGGCCGAGTGCCCCCGCTGCCAGGGGCCGGTACACAAGCTGATCTCCCAGAGTTCGTTCGTGCTCAAGGGCTCGGGGTGGTATCTTACCGACTACGCCCGGAAGAAGGAAAAGTCCGGCCCGAAGAAGTCCGACGCGCCGTCGTGCAGCCAGGCCGGGTCCAAGTCCTCCTGTTCGTCCTGCGCCGCCTCGGGCGACTGATCGACGCCCCGAGCCGGAAACAAGAGGGAGCCTGCGGGCTCCTTTTCTTTATGCTCTCGTCCCCGGGTTTTTTGACTTGCCCCAGACCGGTTGGTAGCATTCGCGGCCATCGCCCGACGCCACGCGATCAGGAGGTTTTCCCATGTTTCGCGGGACTATTACCGCCCTCGTGACCCCGTTCCGAAACGGCCAGGTGGACGAAGAGGCCTACCGGAGGCTGATCGACTGGCAGATCTCCCAGGGGGTGGACGCCATCGTGCCCTGCGGCACCACCGGCGAGTCGGCCACCCTGAGCCACGATGAGCACAACCGGGTGATCGACATCGCCGTGGACGAGGCCCGGGGCCGGGTCCCGGTGATCGCGGGCACCGGCTCCAACAGCACGGCCGAGGCGGTCCGGCTCACCCGCCACGCCAAGGACGCCGGCGCCGACGCGGCGCTGCTGATCACGCCCTACTACAACAAGCCCACCCAGGAAGGCCTGTACGAGCACTACAAGAAGGTGTCCGAGGAGGCCAAGTTCCCGATCATCGTGTACAACGTGCCGAGCCGCACCGGGGTGAACCTGCTCCCGGACACGGTGGCCCGTCTGGCCGGGCTGCCCGACATCGTGGGCATCAAGGAGGCCACGGGCGACCTGCGGCAGGTGAGCGAGGTTCTCGAGAAGTGCGGGGACCGGATCACCGTGCTGTCGGGGGACGACTTCACGGTGCTGCCGCTGCTGGCCCTGGGCGGCCGGGGGGTGATCTCGGTGGTGTCCAACGTGGCCCCGGCCGACATGGCCGAGATGATCCGGGCGTTCGAGGCCGGCGATCTGGCCCGGGCCCGGGAGCTGCACTTCAAGATGATGCCCCTGGTTCGGGCCCTGTTCCTCGAGACGAACCCGGTTCCGGTCAAGACCGCCCTGGCCTGGATGGGCCGCATCGGCCCCGAGATCCGGCTTCCGCTGTGCCCCCTGCGGCCCGAGAATCGGGAGAGGCTGGTGGCCACCCTGCGGGCCTACGGGCTGCAGGAGGGGGCGTGATGGTCCGGGCCCTGGTGACCGGTGCCGCCGGCCGGATGGGGACCACCCTGGTGCGGCTGATCGGCGAGACGGAGGGGATCGAGGTGGCCGGCGCGGTGGAGCGGCCGGGCCACCCGGCCGTGGGCCGGGACGCCGGAGAGGTGGCCGGGGTGGGAGCCCTGGGCGTGGCCATCGGCGACGACCTGGAGGCCCTGCTCCCCCACGCCGACGTGGTGGTGGACTTCACCAGCGCCACGGCCTCCATGGGGCACGTGGACGCGGTGTGCCGGGCGGGCAAGGCCATCGTGGTGGGGTCCACCGGGTTCAGCCCCGAGGACCGGGCCCGCATCGAGGCCCGCGCGACCGAGGCCCGGATCTTCCTCGCGCCCAACATGAGCATCGGCGTGAACGTGCTCCTGCGGGTCGTGGCCGACGTGGCCCGGGCCCTGGGGGACGCCTACGACGTGGAGATCGTGGAGACCCACCACCGGTTCAAGAAGGACGCCCCGAGCGGCACGGCCCTGGCCCTGGCCGAGGCGGTGGCCCAGGCCCTCGGACGCCGTCTGGAGACCGACGCGGTGTACGGCCGCCATGGCCTGGGCGGGGGCCGGCCCGCCGGGCAGATCGGCATCCACGCGGTGCGGGCCGGGGACGTGGTGGGGGACCACACCGTGGTCTTCGGCGGTCTGGGCGAGCGGGTGGAGCTCACCCATCGGGCCACCAGCCGCGAGACCTTCGCCCGCGGCGCGATCCGGGCGGCCCTGTGGGTGGTGGGGCGGCCCAACGGGTTCTACGGCATGGCCGACCTGTTGGGCTCTAACGGGTGACCGCGGCCTCGAAGATCATCTCTTCCTTCTCGAGGATGCCGGAGGGGTGGCCCATCTCAGAGGCCCAGTCCCCCCGCAGCTCGGCCGGGAGCATCGAGGCCACCTCCCGGACCTCGTCCGGGGTCATGTCGGCCTTCAGCCCGTCCATGACGGTGTGAAGGATCATCTCGGCCCGCTCGACCGAGGCGATCCCTCCGAGATGACAGATCCTCTGCAGCAGCTCGGCACGGGTCATGACGCACCTCCTTCCCCCCGAACAAGTGGGACCCACGGGTTCAACCTAGCGCGGAGAAAGGGGGTCCGGAAGGTGGGGGCAGGGTTTTTTCCGGCTTCGCGCCCGGCTCTCCAGCAGCCCCCCTGCCCCACCGAGCGTTTGGCGGCGGTTCGGGGAAGCCGCCCGGCGGGCCGAAGGCCCCCGACCGACGACCAACGACCGACGACCAACGAGCGAAGTTACTGGAAGCTTCATCAGGCCCCTGCGGGGCCCTACAACGGGGAAGGGTAACTTTCGTTGGTCCGGAGCCGTTGCCGGCGGCTGGGCAGGGGGTTCAGGAACCAGATTTCAGCGGACAGAAGACAGGAAAAGAGCAAAAACACTGTGGCCAAAGCGACGTCGTGGGACCACGACCCGTCCACTGACCTCTGTCCTCTGACCCCTGAAACCCCTGCCGCACCGAGCGTTTGGCGGCGGTTCGGGGAAGCCGCCTAGCGGGCCGAAAGCCCCCGACCGACGACCAACGACTGACGACCAACGACCGAGGTTACATGGAGACGTTCCATGGCTGAAGGCCCGGTGCGGGCCCTGGTGGCGTTCGGGGGCAACCTGGGGTCGGTCGAGGAGAACCTGAGGGCCGCCCTGGAGGCCTTGGCCCGCCTGCCCGGCACCCGGATCCTGCGGATCTCCTCCCTGTACCGGACCGCCCCGGTGGGGGTCACGGACCAGCCGCCGTTTCTGAACGGGGTCGCGTTGGTGGAGACCGGGCTGGAGGCCCCGTCCCTGCTGGAGGCCCTGCTGGGCATCGAGGCCGACCTGGGCCGGGTGCGGCGCCAGCGGTGGGGCCCCCGAACCGTGGACCTGGACCTGATCCTGTACGGGACGTGTGTGGTGGACCGGCCGAACCTGCGGGTGCCCCATCCCCGCATGCACGAAAGGGGGTTCGTGCTCGTGCCGGCTGCCGAGGTGGCCCCCGACATGGTCCATCCGGAGTCGGGCCGCACCGTGGCGGAGCTGTGCGACGCCCTGGGCCCCACCCCGGACGTGGCCGACCTGGGCCGGCC
>JAADGT010000216.1 GCA_013152215.1 Deltaproteobacteria bacterium | reverse complement strand
ACACGGTGGTGCCCAACGTGTACGACTTCGCCACCCCACCCCCCCCGCCCGACGAGTACTGCCGCAGCCTGCGCACCCGCCTGGGGTTCGACGACGGCGACGTGATGGTGCTCCAGCCCACCCGGGTGGTGCCCCGCAAGTGGATCGAGCGATCCATCGAGATCGTCCGGTACCTCGACTTGCCGAAGCCCCGGCTGGTCATCTCGCACTCGGCCGGCGACGAAGGGGGCGAGTACACCGAGCGGGTCCGGGAGTACGCCCAGAACCTGGGGGTGGAGCTGGTGTTCATCGACCACCTGGTGGCGCCCGAGCGGGGTGCCAACGACCGGGGCGAGCGGCTCTACACCATCGCCGATGTGTACCGGGCCGCGGACCTGGTCACCTACCCCAGCGGATACGAGGGGTTCGGCAACGCCTTCCTCGAGGCCGTGTACTTCCGCAAGCCCATCGTGGTGAACCGTTACTCCATCTACGTGGCCGACATCGAGCCCCGGGGGTTCGACGTGGTGGCCATCGAGGGGTTCGCGGCCCGCAAGGCCGTGGACGAGATCCGCCAGGTGCTGGTCGACCCCCAGCGGAGGGAGCGGATGGTGCACAAGAACTACGAGATCGCCCGACGCTACTTCAGCTACGAGGTGCTCGAGCAGAAGCTGCTGCACCTGATCCGGTGCTGCAACGGCCAACTGCTGGGCCGGGGCTGACGGCCCTCCCCCCACAACCCACGACAGGTCCTTCGTGCCATGCGCAAACTCCAGATCGCCCTGCTCCACTACTCCTGCCCGCCCGTGGTGGGCGGGGTCGAGGAGGTGGTGCGCCAGCAGGCCTCCCTGTTTCGGCGCCACCTCCACCCGGTCAAGATCGTGGCCGGCGCCGGCGGCCCGTTCACGGACGAGTTCCCCGTGGAGATCAACCCCAAGCTGGGCTCCCGTTACGAGCGGGTGGCCCGGGCCCAGGAGATCGGGCGGGAGGACCCCCGGACCCTCGACCGGATCGCCGGCGAGATCCACGCCTACCTGGCCGAGACCCTGGCCGGGTTTGACGTGGTCGTCGCCCACAACGTGCTGGCCATGGCCTACAACCTGCCCCTGGCCCGGGCCCTGCACCGCCTGGCCGACGAGAGCGGGATCCAGGTGGTGGCGTGGAACCACGACAGCCCCTTCTTCTACGACCACATGGCGCCCCGGCTCGGCCACCCGGTGTGGGAGATCCTTCGCACCTACAACCCCAACGTGGTGTACGTCACCATCACCGAGGCCCGGCGGCGCCAGTTCCAGGACCTGTACGGCCCCGAGGCCCGGGTCCACGTGGTGCCCAACGGCATCGACCCGATCCGGTTCTTCCGGCTCGACCCCACCACCGTGCGGGTGATCCAGGAGCAGCGCCTGTTCGAGGCCGACTTCCTGCTGGTGCACCCCTCCCGGCTCCACCCCCGCAAGAACATCGAGCTGTCCATCCGGGTGATCCGGGCCCTCCAGGACCAGGGGCTCGGGGCGCGGCTGCTCCTCACCGGCGCCTACGACCCCCACGAGGAGAAGACCCTCGCCTACTACCGCAGGCTGCGCACCCTGGCCCGGGAGCTTGGGGTGCAGGACGACATCCTCGTGATGGCCGAGTACCGGTTCCGCAGCGGCGAGCGCCTGAGCGCCGACCGGATCACGATCCGCGACCTGTACCTGCTGGCCGACGTGCTGTTCATGCCGAGCATCCAGGAGGGGTTCGGAATCCCCCTGCTCGAGGCCGGCATGATCAAGCTGCCCATCGTGTGCTCCGACATCCCGCCGTTCCGGGAGATCGGGGGCGAGAACGTCACCTACTTCGGCCTGGACGAGACCCCGGCCGAGATCGCCCGGAAGGTCCTGGCCGTGGCCCGGGACCCCAACACCCAGAGCATGTTCCGCCACGTCATCCGCCACTACGTGTGGGACAATCTCTACGCCCGCCAGATCCTGCCCCTGCTCCAGGAGGCGGTGTCCCGGTGATCCATGCCCCCTTGCCCCCCCACCGACGGATCCGGTAAAGAATAGGAGAGGCGGGCCCAGGGAGGGGAACCACGGGGTCAGACCCCGCCTTCCCCCCCGGCGGACCGCTTCTCGCCCAACCGCCGAGCCACCCAGCCGAAAGGGGGGGACATGCCTTCCGGCCAGCTCGTTCGCCAGTGGACCCTTCTCCAGGAGCTCGCCGTCTCCCGGTTCGGCCGCACCGCCGCCGAGCTGGCCCGGGCCGTCGAGGCCTCGGCCCGTACCGTCCGCCGCGACCTGGGGGACCTGGAGGCGGCCGGGTTTCCGGTCGATCGCATCCGCGACGGCCGCGAGGTGCGCTACCGCCTGGCCCACACCAAGGCCCTGCCCCAGATCCCGCTGGACCTCCACGAGGCCCTGGCCCTGCACCAGGCCGCCCTGACCGCCTCGCTGTTCCACACCGCGGCCTTTCACGAGCCCCTCGAGTCGGCCCTGCGCAAGATCCTCCGAACCCTGCCCGAGCGCGTGCGCAACCACCTGGGCCGGGTGTCGGCCGCCTGGTCCCACCGGTCGCCGGCCTCGTCCCGGGCGGGCCTGCTCCACACCCTGCGCGTCCTGTCCGAGCAGGCCGCGGCCCGCTGCCGGGTGCGGATGCGCTACCACAACCTGGAGGACGAGCTGCGCGACCGGGTGGTGGACCCCTACCTCCTGCGTCAGCACAACACCGACGTGTACCTGCTGGCCCACTGCCACTTCCGGGGCGAAGTGCGCCTGTTCCACACCGAGCGGATCCTCGAGGTCGAGCCCCTGGACGAGGAGTACCAGATGCCCCCCGGGTTCGACCCCGACCGGGTGTTCGCTGAGAGCCTGGGCGTGTTCCTGGGCCCGGCGGGCCACGCCGTGGTGCGCTTCACCGGCTGGGCCGCCCGGTACGTCCTGCACCGCCCCCTCCACCCGGATCAGCAGGTGCTGGAGCGCTCCGCCGGCCACGTGGTCGTCCGGGTGCCGGTCCGGGGCCACGCCGAGATCACCCAGGCCGTGCTCCGCTTCGGAGACCGCGCCGAGCTCCTGGGCCCGCCGGACCTGCGCGCCCACGTGGCCGACCAGGTCCGCGCCCTGGCGGAGCGGTACGCCCGCCACGGGGAGGATAGACAATGAGCCCGGCAACGACGCCGCCCCCGGGGCTCTTGATTCTGCGACATCCAGACAACCCCACCGTCCAAACGTCCAAGCCTCCTAGCATCCTAACGTCCGACCGCGACGGAGTCGCCCGAGGATGGGCCATGAGCCCGGCAACGGCGTGGCGCTCCAGGTTCTTGGTTTTGAGACGCCCAGACATCCCAACGTCCCCGCATCCCAACGTTCGCACATCCGAACGTCCCAACGTCCTGACGTCCGATCGCGACAACGTCGCCCGATGGACAGGATCTGACCGAGATGGGGAGTAGGGTGGGGTGGTCGACCGTGCAAAAGGCACACCGTAAGGGGGAAGGTTTCATGCGTTCGTGGGCGAAGGCTCATCGCGACGAAGCAGGGGAAATCCGCTCGTTTCACAGCCTTATCGGCCACTGTTTGGACGTTGCGGCGGTGTTCGAGGCGCTGCTCTCGGTCGCACCGGCTCGAAAGGCCCTTGCTCGCTTCGGGGGGTGGGACGACTTCGACGGGGCTGCGATCGCCCGTCTCGCGGTCCTGGCGGGTCTCCACGACGTCGGCAAAGTCAATCTCAGCTTCCAGGCGCGACTTCTGGGGGAGAAAAGGCGGGGTGGACACGTGGAGCCGGTGCTTTCTTTATTCCACGACAGCACCGCTGCCAACCTTCGAGATTGCTTCGTCGAATCCATCCGCGCTCGGGAAATCTTTACATGGTTTGGAGATGATCCCGAAGCGCTTACCTCCGCTCTTTACGCCACCTTCTGCCATCACGGACGTCCTGGAGTCCCACAACGACCGGCCCACCGGAACGAGTGGACAACTAAAGGCCGCAGGGGCCCGTTTGAGGAGATGAGAGACGTAGCCGAAGCCCTTTGGACCTGCTACTCCCAGGCAACGTTG
>JAADGT010000220.1 GCA_013152215.1 Deltaproteobacteria bacterium | reverse complement strand
CCCTGGAATTCGACAAAGCTACGGATGTTCGGGGGGCGCGGCGAGCCAAGGAGCCGCGCCCGGCGCTCCAGCAGGCCCCATGCCCCCCGAGGCCTTGGCGTCGGGGCTCAGGAGCCGCCCGGCCGCCTAGCTGCCTAGCCGCCTAGCGGGCCGAAGGCCCCGACCGACGACCAACGACCGAAGTTACAGGGAAGACACGGCGGCCGGTTCTGTACTATCCTCCGGCCCTCGGTCCGTCAGGACCCGCCGGCCGCACCCGACCCGAGCGAGCGTACCGTACCGATGGGAACTCCGAGACCCAACGTCCGATTCTGGAAGAGCGCCGTGCGGTGGCAGGACGTCGCCCGCACCCCCTGGCCCCAGGTGGCCCTGGCCGGCCGGTCCAATGTGGGCAAGTCGTCCCTGGTGAACCTGCTGACCGGCCGGCGGAGGCTGGCCCGCACCTCCTCCACGCCGGGCCGCACCCAGACCCTCAACCTCTTCGTGGTGGACGAGCGGTTCGTGCTGGTCGATCTGCCGGGGTACGGGTATGCCCGGGCGCCGGTGGGGGTGGTGAGGGCCTGGACCCGAACCACGCGGGAGTTCGTGGCCCGCTCCGAGTCGTTGCGGGCGGTGGTGCTGCTGGTGGACATCCGGCGCGAGCCCACGGACGACGACGTGCGGTTTGCGGATCTCGTGCGGGGAGCGGGCCGCCGGCTCCTGGTGGCGGTCACCAAGGCCGACAAGGTCCCCCGGCGGCCCGCCCACCTGAAGGCCATCGCCGAGGGGCTGGGGATCCCCCAGCAGGGGATGGTTCTGACCTCGGCGAGAACCGGCGAGGGTCGGGCGGACCTGTGGCGAGCGATCCGGGAGCTGGCGGGACGCGGACCGGGGGTGCCCAAGGAGGCGGGAGACGATGCGTGAGGTGGTTGCGATCGACGGACCCTCGGGCGCGGGGAAGAGCACCGTGGCCCGGGCGGTGGCGAGGGCGCTCGGTTGGACCTATGTGGACACCGGGGCCATGTACCGGGCCGTGGGGCTCAAGGCCGACCGGTTGGGGGTGCCCCTCGACGACGATCCGGCCCTGGAGGCCCTCTGCCGGCGCACCCGGATCGAGTTCCGTCGGGACGAGGCCGGCGAGCCCCGGGTGCTTCTGGACGGCGAGGACGTGACCCGGGCGATCCGCGAGCACCGGGTGAGCGATCTCGCCTCCCGGGTGTCGGCCCGCAGACCCGTGCGCGAGGCCATGGGCCGATACCAGCGGCAGTTGGGCGAGGAGGCGCCTTCGGTGCTGGAGGGACGCGACATCGGCACCGTGATCTTCCCTGACGCCCGGGTGAAGGTGTTCCTCACCGCCTCCCCTGAGGAGCGGGCCCGCCGCCGCACCGAGGAGCTCGAGAGGCGGGGGCAGCCCCTGCCGTACGAGGAGGTGCTCCGGGACATCCTGGCCCGGGACGCCAACGACAGCTCCCGGGCCCACGCCCCGCTCCGGCCGGCGGCCGACGCGGTGGTGCTCGACACCACGGGGCTCAGCGTGGACGAGGTCGTGGCCCGGATCGTGGCTCTGGTGCGGGGAGCCGGCCCTCCGGGGTAACCCGCCGCCCCCTGGTCCGGAGGGCGGCCATGGAGTTCGGGATCCAGAGATCAGTGGACAGAATCCGACTCTACAAGGGGTTTTAGTTTCCCTGCTTTCCGGCTCCCCAGCCTCCTATAACCGGTGCAAATAGACCCCTTCCCTGTCCTCCGTCCACTGAATTCTGTCCCTTGATACGGCCGCGCCCGGCTCTCCGGCAGGTCCCTAGCCCCTCCGAGCAGGGACCGACAGCGCCTGTTCATCCGCCGGGTTGATAGCCTCCCAGCGGGCCAAAGGCCCGAAGAGCGGCAGGCCCGATCTTTCGGCCGTTTCTGCCTTTTCCCGTTGTTTCGCCGACGGGGCATGTGTTACCCTGCCCGACCGTGCCTACGGCACGGCAAGACCCGAACAAAAGGGCCCTCGCGGGCCTTTTTGAATCCAAAAGGTAGGAGGAACAAGAACAGCATGGAACAGACGAGCGAGATGGTGCAGCCCGAGGAGCGGATGGAGGACTTCGGACGCCTGTTGGAGGAGAGCCTCGGCGGGCCCGAAGAGGGCAGTGTGGCCAAGGGCCGGGTGGTGGACATCACCAACGACTACGCGGTCATCGACATCGGCTACAAGTCCGAGGGGCTGGTGCCCCTGTCCGAGTTCCGGGGTGAGGACGGCCAGATCTCGGTCCAGAAGGGCGACGAGGTCGAGGTGCTGGTGGAGCGGCTGGAGGACGCCGACGGCATGGTCGTCCTGAGCAAGGACAAGGCCGACAAGATCCGGATCTGGGACGAGATCAGCAAGGCCGCCGAGCGGGGCGACGTGGTGGAAGGAAAGATCGTGGCCCGCATCAAGGGCGGGTTGAGCGTGGACATCGGCGTGCGCGCGTTCCTGCCGGGCTCCCAGGTGGCCCTGCGGCCGGTGCGTCAGCTCGAGAAGCTCATCGGCGAGACCTACCAGTTCAAGATCATCAAGTTCAACCGCCGTCGCGGCAACATCGTGCTCTCCCGCCGGGTGCTCCTGGAGGAGGAGCGGGCGAAGCTCCGGGAGAAGACCCTCCAGGTCCTGGAGGAGGGCGTGGTGATGAAGGGCGTGGTCAAGAACATCACCGACTACGGGGCCTTCGTGGACCTGGGCGGGATCGACGGCCTGCTCCACGTCACCGACATGAGCTGGGGGCGGGTGAATCACCCCTCCGAGGTGGTGAACATCGGCGACGAGGTGGAGGTCAAGATCCTGTCGTTCGACCGGGAGCGGGAGCGGGTGAGCCTGGGCATCAAGCAACTCAGCCCCGACCCCTGGGAGAGCGCGGACGAGCGCTACCCGATCGGCTCGCGGATCCAGGGCCGGGTGGTCAGCCTGGCCGATTACGGGGCCTTCGTGGAGCTGGAGCCGGGGATCGAGGGCTTGGTCCACGTGTCCGAGATGAGCTGGACCAAGCGGGTCAACCACCCCAGCGAGGTGGTGAAGGTGGGCGACCAGGTGGAGGTCATGGTCCTGAACGTGGACATGAACCGTCGCCGGATCTCCCTGGGCATGAAGCAGTGCCAGCCGAACCCCTGGGATCTGCTGGAGGAGCGCTATCCGGTGGGCGCCGTGGTGCGGGGCCGGATCCGCAACATCACCGACTTCGGCATCTTCGTGGGGGTGGACGAGGGCATCGACGGCCTGATCCACGTGAGCGACATCTCCTGGACCAAGCGGGTGGGCCACCCGGCCACCCTCTACAACGTCGGTGACGAGGTGGAGGCGGTGGTCCTCCACATCGACAAGGACAACGAGCGGTTCAGCCTGGGCATCAAGCAGCTCACCCCTGACCCGTGGGCCGGCATCACGGCCCGGTACCGGGTGGGGTCCATCGTCACCGGTAAGGTTTCGAACATCACGGACTTCGGCGTGTTCGTGGAGCTCGAGCCGGGCGTGGAGGGGCTGGTGCACGTGAGCGAGGTGTCCAGCGAGAAGGTGGACGACCTGAAGTCCATGCTCGAGCCGGGCCAGGAGATCCAGGCCGAGGTGCTCAACATCGACCAGGAGGAGCGCAAGATCAGCCTGTCGATGAAGGCCATCGAGGACGAGAAGGTCCGGGCCGAGAAGATGGCCCTGGACGAGCTGAACCGCCAGATGGCGGCCCACTCCGCCACCACCCTCGGCGAGAAGATCCTCCTGGCCAAGCAGGCCAAGGAGGCCCAGGAGAACGGCGAGGAGTAGGCAGGGGCCCCGGGTGGGGGGCGGCCGTGACAGACGAAAACGAAAACAAAAGGCCGGGCTCTCGCCCGGCCTTTTCCGTGGGGGGCTCCGTCCGAGGAGGCGTACGATGCGAGGGTGCTTGAAGTTCTTGGGGGTTCTGTTCGCCGTGGCCGTGGGGGTGGCCCTTGCGGCCGGCGCGGCCCTGTGGTGGGCCGGCCGGGGAACCCTGCCCATGGGCGAGCGGGTCGGCGTGGTGGAGGTGCGGGGATTCATCGCCGACGCCCGGCCGGCCGTGGAGGCCCTGCGGGCGTTCCGCAAAGACGAGGACGTGAAGGCCGTGGTGGTTCGGGTGGAGAGCCCCGGGGGTGGCATCGCACCCAGCCAGGAGATCCACGACGAAGTGAAGCGCACGGCCGCGGTCAAACCGGTCATCGTGTCCATGGGGGCACTGGCCGCCTCAGGGGGGTACTACCTGTCGGCCCCGGCCACCGGGATCGTGGCCCTGCCCGGCACGGCCACCGGGTCGATCGGGGTGATCCTCCAGTTTCAGGAGGTCCACCTGCTGTTCAACAAGCTGGGGCTTCGGACCCAAGTGGTGAAGAGCGGCCCGCTCAAGGACGCCGGGTCTCCCTTCCGGGAGATGACCGCCGAGGACCGGGCGGTGTTCCAGAACCTGATCGACGATCTGTTTCAGCAGTTCGTGGATGCGGTGGCCGAGGGCCGGGGCATGGACCGGAAGGCGGTGCTGGCCCTGGCCGACGGCCGGGTGTACTCGGGCCGGCAGGCCCTCGACCTGGGGCTGGTGGACCGGTTGGGCGGGTTCTGGGACGCCGTGGAGTGGGCCCGGCAGCTCGCCGGCCTGCCGGAGGAGCCCAAGCTGGAGTACCGGCGCCGCGACCGGCGGGGTGTGCTGCGGTGGCTGCTGGGGGACGACGCCGACGCCCTGGCCCCGCTGGAGGAGGCCGCGGCCCCGCCCCTGCGCTACGCACTGCCCGGGTGGTAGGGAACGGGTCATGGATCCGTGGGTGG
>JAADGT010000182.1 GCA_013152215.1 Deltaproteobacteria bacterium | reverse complement strand
CGAATCTCGATGCCCGGCTTCGCGCCCGGCCGGAGGCAGGTCCCTTGTCCCGCCCTCCGAGGTGCCGCGCCTATTTTGCCGCCAGGTTAATAGCTTTCTAGCCTTCTAGCTTTTGAGCTTCCGAGCGACTCAAACCATGGACGCGATCTGGGTCAATCTCCTGAACGGCCTGAGCTGGGGCATGCTGCTGTTCCTGATCTCCGTGGGGCTCACCACGGTGTTCGGGGTGCTGGGCGTGCTCAACTTTGCCCACGGATCGTTCTTCATGCTCGGGGCCTACCTGTGTATGCAGGCCATGGCCTGGTTCCCGTCGTTCTGGCTGGGCCTGCTGGTGGGGCCGGTGGTCGCGGCCGGCGTGGGGGCGGTGGTGGAGCGGTGCCTGCTCCGGCGGGTGTACGCGAGGGACCTGAGCTTCCAGCTGCTCCTCACCTTCGCCGTGCTCCTGGTCCTGGACGACGGGGTCCGCCTGATCTGGGGCTCCCGCTACCACGTGGTGGATCCCCCGGCCGCGCTGGCGGGGGTGGTGCCGATGTTCGGGGGCTCGTACCCGGTGTACCGGCTGTTCCTCGTGGGCGTGGGCCCGGCCGTGGGGCTCGGGCTTTGGGCGTTCTTTCGCCTCACCCGGTGGGGCAAGGTGATCCGAGCCGCGGCCATGGACCGGGAGATGGCCGAGGGGGTGGGCATCCGGGTGCCGGCCCTGTTCACGGCCGTGTTCACGTTCGGCACCTGGCTCGCCGCCCTGGGCGGGGCGCTGGCCGCGCCCCACCAGAGCGTGGGGCCCGCCATGGGGGAGCGGATCATCATCGAGAGCTTCATCGTGGTGGTGGTGGGTGGGCTCGGGAGCTTCCCCGGGGCGTTCGTGGGCGCCCTGGTCCTTGGCCTGTTCGAGTCGTTCGGAACCCTGTTCGCCGGCCGGGCCCAGATGGCCCTGCCGTACCTGGTGCTGGCCGCCGTGCTCCTGGTGCGGCCTCGAGGCCTGTTCGGGCAGGAGGCCTGACATGGGCGGTGGCTCGAGAACCTGGGTGGGGCTGGGGCTTCTGGCCGGCCTGGCCCTCTGCCCCCTGGTGGTGCCCATGTACTGGGTGTTCATCCTGACCGAGGTCCTGATCATGGGGCTGCTGGCCATGAGCTTCAACCTCCTGTTCGGGGGGGCGGGGCTCCTGTCGTTCGGTCAGGCCTCCCTGTTTGGGGTGGGGGCATACGGCGCGGCTTTGGTGCTCCTGCACGGCCCGCCCTCTTTGGGGCTGGCGTTCGCGGCGGGCGTGGGGGGGGCGGCCCTGGTGTCCCTGGTCATCGGATACCTGTGCGTGCGGCGCGACGAGATCTTTTTCGCCATGCTCACCCTGGGGTTCGGGATGATGCTGTTCACCGTGGCCCACAACTGGCGGGAGGTCACGGGCGGGAGCGACGGGCTCTCGGGGTTCGCCCTGCCGACCCTGCCGGTGCTGGGGCTCAGCCTGTTCGACCCCCGGGTCATGTACTGGTTCACGTTGGCGGTGGTGGCGGCCGGGGTGGGCGTGCTGTGGAGGGTCCATCGCTCGTCGTTCGGCCTCGTCCTGCGGGCCAGCCGGGAGAACCGGGAGCGGCTGGCCTTTGTGGGCGCGTCGGTGGCCCGGTACCGTCTGGCCGCGTTCGTGGTGTCCGGGACCCTGTCGGGCGCGGCAGGGGTGTTGTTCTGCCTGTTCAACCAGATGGCCACCCCCGACGTGATGCACTGGGCCTACTCGGCCCGACCGGTGCTGATGGCGGTGCTGGGCGGCAGCACGGTGTTCCTGGGGCCCGCGTTCGGGGCGGCCGCGTTCTTCGCGTTGGAGCAGGCCGTGACCAGCGTGACCGACAGTTGGATGATCGTGCTCGGCGCGGTGCTGATCCCGGTGGTCCTGTACTTTCCCGAGGGGATCCTCGGCACCCTCGTGCGGTGGGTGAGCGGGTCGGGAAGGGGGGACCGTGGATAGCCGGCCGCTCCTGGAGGTGCGGGGGCTGTCCCACCGGTTCGGCCGGTTCCGGGTGCTCACGGACGTGTCCGTTCGGGTGGCGCCGGGCCGGCTCACCGCGCTCATCGGGCCGAACGGCGCGGGCAAGACCACCTTCTACAACTGCGTGTCGGGTCGGTACGTGCCCACGGGCGGCAAGGTGGTGTTCGACGGCCGCGACATCACCGGGATGCCCGCCCACCGGGTGGCGCGGCTGGGGCTGCTGCGCTCGTTCCAGATCACCAACATCTTTCCGGGGCTCACCGTGCTGGAGAACGTGCTGGTGCCCCTGACCCTGCGTGCCGGGCGGGGCATGCGGTTCTGGCGCGCCCACCACCGGGACCCGGCCTTCGTGGAGCGGGCCGAGGGGATCCTGGAGCGCCTCGGGCTGGCCGAGCAGGCGCACCGGCGGGCCGCCGAGCTCCCTTACGGGGACAAGCGCCGGATCGAGATCGCCCTGGTGATGGCCCTGGATCCCAAGCTGGTGCTCCTCGACGAGCCCACGGCCGGCATGACCCCGGAGGAGACCGACCGGATGATCGGGTTGATCCGGGACCTGGCGGCCCGGTCGGGGATCACGTTCTTCCTGACGGAGCACGACATGAAGGTGGTGTTCTCGGTGGCCGACCACATCTACGTCCTTCACCAGGGCCGCGTGCTGGCCCAGGGCCCCCCCGACGAGATTCGGGGCGACCGCAGGGTGCGCGAAGCCTACCTGGGAGGGTCCCTTGATCCTTGAGGTGAGCGGCGTCCACGCCTACTACGGCGACAGCCACGTGCTCCAGGGGGTGGACCTCGGCCTGGGCCCGGGTGAGATCGTGTGCCTGCTGGGCCGGAACGGGGCCGGCAAGACCACCACCATGAAGAGCATCGTGGGGTACGTGCCCCCCGCCCGGGGCCGGGTGGCGTTCGACGGCGAGGACATCACGGGCCGGCCGGTGCACGAGAACGTGCGCAAGGGGCTCGGCTACGTGCCGGAGGACCGCCGGATCTTCGCCGGCCTGACCGTGGAGGAGAACCTGGAGGTGGCCGCTCTGCCCGCCCGGCAGGGCCAGGAGCCGTGGACCTTCGAGAGGGTGTTCGACACGTTCCCCCTGCTCCGCAGGCTCCGCAAGCGGCGGGGCGGCGACCTGAGCGGCGGGGAGCAGCAGATCCTGGCCATCGCCCGGGCCCTGGTGGGGAACCCCCGGGTCCTGCTGCTCGACGAGCCCTGCGAAGGGCTGGCCCCGGTGATCGTGGAGGAACTGGGCGGCGTGATCGCGGGGCTCAAGGGGGAGGTGCCGATCCTCCTGGCCGAGCAGAACGCCCGGTTCGCCCTGGGGGTGTCGGACCGGGGCTACGTGATCGAGAAGGGCCGGGTGGTGTTCTCCGGCACCCGGGCCGAGCTGCTGGCCAACCGCGACCTTCAGGAACGCTACCTGGCCGTGTGATACCAGATTGCGTTCAAGGTGATCGGACCCCTGATCCGGCGGGCCAAGGGGCCTGGTTCCGGCCGTGCGTGAGTGCAGCATCCGACGTACGCTGCATCCGGCACTCAGCCCTGGTGCTCCTTGGATGTTGGAAAAGCTAACGTTGACAAGGCATTTTTGGGCTCATCGCGAGGCAAGCGTCGGCTGAGTGCCGGATGCAGCGACTGTAGGAGCCACGCCCGGCGCTCCACCAGGCCCCTTGCCCCGACCCCCGGATGGACCTCTGTTTGAGCGCAACTTGGAATGAGCGTTTTCCTGCCGGGAGGAGACCGTGGACTGGATCGATGCCAAGGCCCTGGCCCGGGCCCTTCCGTACCGTGACCTCGTGGAGGGCCTGGAGCAGTCGTTCCGAGAGGGCTGTGAGCTGCCGGAGCGCGGCCACCACCCCCTGGGCCGCGTGGACGGGGAGCCCGCGACCCTGCTTCTGATGCCGGCCTGGCGGTCCGGTCGCAGCCTCGGGGTGAAGGTGGTCACGGTGTTCCCCTCCAACCGCCGTCGGGGCGAGCCCTCGGTGTATGGCACCTACCTCCTGCTCGATCCCACCACCGGGCGGCCCCTGGCGGCGCTGGACGGCACCGAGCTGACCCGGCGACGCACGGCCGCCGCGTCCG
>JAADGT010000046.1 GCA_013152215.1 Deltaproteobacteria bacterium | reverse complement strand
GACCTGCCGGAGAGCCGGGTGCGGCCCCTTAGCTCGCCGCGCAGCGCCTCTGACGGTCGGACCGCGAAAGGGTTTGGATTCCACCGAGTTGCCATGAAACTAGCTCTTCGGTCCCGTGCCTGCGCGGCGAATCTCGATGCCCGGCTTCGCGCCCGGCCGGAGGTAGGTCCCTTGTCCCGCCCTCCGAGGAAACGAGCCTATTTTGCCGCCGGGTCAATAAAAGCCCCTTTCATCACTCGGCCCTGCGCCAGCACCTCACGCCCGGGGGGCATGGGGCGCCTGTTTGGAGTGCCGCGCGTGGCCTGCCGGCGCTGTTCAGGGGCGGAGCCCGGCCCCCGGCGATCCTCGCATCACCCCGCTTTTCGCCGTGGGATTCCGAACTTCTCCATGCGGTACAGCAGGATGTGCCGCGGAATCCGGAGCAGCCGTGCGGCCCGGCTCTGGTTCCACCCGGTCCGGCGCAGGGCCTCCTCGATCACGGCCCGCTCCACCTCTTCGAGGGAGATGCCCTCCGGGGGTAGGGTGAACGAGAACCCCCCAGCAAGACCTGGATCTTGGTCTGGAACGCGGATCTTCTCCGGCAGATCCTCCAGCTCGATCGTGTCCGAGTCCCGGAGCACCAGCAACCGCTCGATGGTGTTCTCGAGCTCCCGCACGTTCCCCTTCCAAGGGTAGCGTTGCAAGGCATCCAACGCCTCGGGCGTGACCCGGATCGTCTTGCCTGGCGCGAGCTTTTTCAGGAAATGGGCAACCAGCAACGGAACGTCTTCGGGCCGCTCCCGAAGCGACGGCATGTGAATCGGCACCACTGCCAGCCGGTAGTACAGGTCCTCCCGGAAGCGGCCCTCCTCAATCTCCGCCTCCAGGTCCCGGTTCGTGGCGGCCACCACCCGGGCATCCACCCGAATCACCTCGTTCGACCCCACGGGGGTGATCTCCCTCTCCTGAAGGGCGCGCAGGATCTTCGGCTGGAGGTCCAGGGGCATCTCGCCGATCTCGTCGAGGAAGATCGTGCCGCCGGCGGCCTCCTCGAACCGGCCCTTCTTGTCGCGGATGGCGCCGGTGAACGCGCCCTTGCGGTGGCCGAACAGCTCGCTCTCCAGCAGTTCCCTGGGAATGGCCGCGCAGTTCACCGCCACGAACGGCCGGTCGGCCCGGCGGCTCTGACGATGGATGGCCCGGGCGACCAGTTCCTTGCCCGTCCCGCTCTCGCCGGTGATCAGCACCGAGGCGTCCGAGTCGGCCACCTTCTCGATGAGCCGGTACACCGCCTGCATCGCGGGCGAGTCCCCCACGATCCGGTCCACCCCCTCGGATCGCCGCACCTCCTGCTTGAGGCGGACGTTCTCCGCCTCGAGGTTTCGGATCCGCAGCGCCTTTCGGACCGCCAGTTTGAGCTCGTCACGGTTGAACGGTTTGGTGATGTACTCGGCTGCGCCTGCCTTCATGGCCTCCACGGCCATCTCGATGGTGCCGAACGCCGTGATCACGATGACCTGGGTCTCCGGGGACTCGGCCTTGATCCGCCGCAGCAGGTCCATGCCGTCCATGCCGGGCATCTTGATGTCGGTGACCACCAGGTCGAAGGAGGCCTTCTCCAGGCGTTCCAGAGCCTCCTCCCCGCTGGCCGCCGTGGCCACGGCATACCCTTCCTGGGCCAGGTTGTACTCCAGAATGCGCCTGAGGCTCGCATCGTCGTCCACCACCAGAACCCTAGCCATCCGCCTCCTCCAGCGCCGGAAGGGTCAACACGAACCGGGCTCCCCCTTCGGGGCGGTTCTCCGCCGCCAGGGTCCCCCCATGGGCCTCGGCGATCTTGCGGCTGATCGCGAGGCCCAGCCCCGTGCCCTCCTCCTTGGTCGTGAAGAACGGCTCGAACACCCGTTGCTCCTCGCCCCGGGGCAGCCCCGGGCCCTCGTCCTCGACGCACAGGCGGGCGACCCTCCCCGCCACCTCCCGGTACTCCGCGCCGAGGACCCGCCCATCACAGCTGCCGACCCGGACGGTGACTCTCCGGCCCGGGGGCGTGGCCTGGACCGCGTTCAACACCAGGTTGACAAGCACCTGCTTGAGCTGTGCCGGCCGCCCCCCCACCCGGACGGCCTCGTCCGCCTCCAGCGTCACCGTCACCCCCGCCTTGCGGGCCGGGGTAGACAGGAACCCCACAACCTGCCGTGCGACCTGGGCCAGGTCCACAGCCTCCCCTTCGTCGGTGCTGCCGGGCCGGGCGTACCCTAGGAACTCCTCCACCACCTGATTGAGGCGATCGGTTTCTTTGAGCAGGATCTCCAGAAACTCCGCCTTGGGATGCCCGCTGGGAAACTCATCGCGTAGGATCTCGGCCGTGCCCTTGATCGCACCGAGCGGGTTACGGATCTCGTGGGTCACCGCAGCCGCGAGCTGGCCGATGGCCGAGAGCCGATCGGCCCGCCGGAGCTGCTCCTCCACCTGGAACAAGGTGTCGGCCTGACGGCGCAGCTCCTCGTAGGACCTCTCCAAACGCTCGTTGGCCATCTGGAGCCGGCGCCGGTAGGCCCGGTCCCGGTCGGCGAAGAACCCCACCAGCCCCGAGAACACGAAGTACAGCCCCACCTCCATGACCCGGTTCCACAGCTCCCGGCCCATGTCGTTCCAGTAGATGATGATGTGGGGCACGTAGATCGCCGCCACCACCCCGGACACGGCCAGTCCGCCGCGCAGGCCGAACCACACGGCGGCCAGCCCCACGGGAATGTAATAGAGGCGGCGGTACACATCGTGGAGAAGAGGTCGGGCCGTGGTGGTGCCGTAGTGAAGGAGCGACACGCCGAATACGAGCACGGCCACCGCGCCCACCTTGATCCAGAAGTCCTTCCTCGGGTCGTTGACCAACATGGCGTGATCCCTCCGGCTTCGGTCGGCCGGAGTCGGAAGCAAGGGGCGTACCGCCGCCCGTAATTGGTCGGATTTCCAGCATTCTTTCGAAATCCACCGGCGAGCAGGCTACCACCGCCCCCCAGGGCTGTCGAGTTTTCTGCAACCCGCAGAATATTCACCTAAACCGAACCCTTGTCAACAAGACCCACAAAGCACGCCAATACCATATTATCCATACATATCAAATGGTTACGCATATCTTCCAAACGCTGGCACGTCCTATGCTTTGCACTCAAGGCGAACGCAACCCCTTTCCCATCCAAGGAGGTGGAACCATGAAACGCATCGCAGCTCTCACCGTCCTCTTGGCCCTGCTCGGTATCACTGGCGTGAGCCTGGCAGCCTCTGCCGCGTCGGCGTGCGGATGCAGCTCGGCCCAGCAGACCACGACGAACCTGGAACCCACAGACCTGGTGCGCTAACGCGCCGAAGGAGGTGATCCCATGAAGAGCGCAACGTTTCTCGCCCTGCTCCTGTCGATCCTGGCCGTCGGCACGGTGAGCCTGGCAGCCCCGGCCACCGCAGCGGCCGGATGCTCCTGCCCCACGATGGAGCGCACCACCATGGAGGCGATCGACCTGGTCCGGTAACCCCTTCCCACCGCCCTCGCTCTCCTCGCCCCTCCGGGCCCCCTGGACCTCCCAGGGGGCCCGGCGCCGTCCTGCTCTCGATTCTTCCCCCGGCGGTCTCCGACCCACCCCCTGCACGCACGCCGGCTCGGAAGGGCACCCTTTGGTGAGCCCTTTGGGACACGGGTCTCGCGCTGGGAATCGCGGGGCAGGGAAAGGACGGGGGTTGCTTGACAACCTAAGAAAAGGGGGGAAGGGTGGACCAGACCCTTCCCCCCTCTACAGGAGGAATGGGAACCGGGTTGGGGCGATTCCCATGTGCCGAAGATGGCATGCACCAACCGTGCCAACTCCGAAGACCATTAGACGGACCCCCCAGAACCGGGAATACAGGGACGATTTTTCGCCTCTGCCACGGCACCTGCAGGGGAGACGGCTGACGAATATTCCACACACCTGTCGAATAATATACAATTTCAAACAGTGTTATTTTTTTGTTGACAGGTCAAGTTTGCCCTGGTATCGATGGCGCGGTGTATCCGTGGCACATCCCCGAGACGGGCTTCCCATCGAAAGAAGAAAGGAGGTGATACGGCAAACCCGAGCACTGCCTGCATCCGACAGCCACCACGGAAGTCTCACAGCAGAAGGAGGAGTCCTCATGAAAAGAACCGTTTCCCAGATCGCGCTCGCCACGATCGCCGCGGTGGGGTTGGCCTTGCCGGCCCAGGCGGCCGTCCAGTTCTTCGGAACCGCCAAGATCAAGCCCACCTTCTACAACAACTTCGACTTCGACAACTCCAAGGGCGACGCCCCCGCCCTGAACGAGGGCGGATGGGCTTCGGGCGAGCACATCCGAGCCGAGCTGCGGCTCGGATGGAAGGCCCAGGGCGACAACTGGTCGGTGAAGATGATCGCCGAGTCCGACGTCATCATGAACAAGGACAACGGCGATCGGTCGTTCTATGTAGGGGCAACGAAGAACAACCAGCCCAACGCCGGCGGCGAGTTCGGGATCGAGCGGGCCGAGTTCCTCTACACCTTCGCCCCGGAACTGCAACTGGAGACCGGCTGGGACATTCGGTTCCTGGACCTGAAGACCGGTGGTCTCCTGTACGGCGACGACCACCCGTTCATCGGGTTCCGAGGCAAGGTGGGCGACATGCTCTCGTACGAACTCCTGTACATGCCCATCCAGAACTCGGACCTGATCGCAACCCGAGACGACTGGCAGACGGGTGACTGGCGGGTGTACACGGCCAAGGTGAACGCCACGTTCGATACGGGCATGGGCAAGTTCACGGTGAGCCCCCTGTTCGCCTACAGCGACAACGAAGCCAAGAACGTGAACGTGGCTTACTACGGCGTGGAGGGCCTCGGCCAGATCGGGCCCGTGAAGCCCAGCTTCGAGGTGGTGGCCGCCAACGGCGAGTTCGAGGACGGCGGCCCGGACGTGCGCTCCTGGGCCGCATTCGCCGGGCTCGAGGTACCGGTGAGCAAGGCGCTCAACCCCTACGTGGCATTCCGGTACTCCCGCGGTGACGATGACTCCAGTGACGACGACGTCGAAGGCTGGCTCGGCATCACCGATATCGGCCGGTTCACCCCGCTCATGGGCATGGACGGCAACATTCTGGGCGAGCACTTGGCCTCCGGCGCCAGCATCTACGGCGCCTCCCTGTACGCCTATGCGCCGGAGCGGGCCGTGGGCGGCAACGGCTACGGCGGCATCGGCAACGGCGGATCCGGCAACAACCCCGGCCAGAAGCTGATTGCGGTGGGCGCCAAGGGCGATCTGGGGCAGTTCGTGCCCAACCTCTCCTACAAGGCCCAGGCGTTCTTCATCTGGTACGACGAGACCGGCAACCTGACCAACGTGAAGGATCCGGGCGAGGAGGTGGACGACTACGCCGGGACCACCTTCGACCTCCAGCTCAAGTACAAGTTCAACAAGAACTTCTCCATCGACAACATCTTCTCGGCCTTCGTGCCGGGCCAGGGCATCGAGGACCAGGTGGACGCCAACGACACCGCCTGGCTCAACATGCTGACGCTGGCGTGGGCGTACTAACCCACCCCGTTCCTTGCGCGTGGTTCTGACCCAACCCGCATCGGGGCCCCGGAAACGGGGCCCTTTTTTTCACCCCCCGGAGGCCGTGGTAACCTGGACCCCCGTCCGGCCCTTTCGGGGCCGAGCAACGAGGAAAGGCAAGAGGGTGGGGCCCGGGCCCTTGCCGGAGGTGGGGCATGCCCACGGACCACGATGCTGTGGTGCAAACCTATCTTGAAACGCTAGGAGACGAGGGAGGCCTGTGGCCTTCTAACCTCCCAGCTTTCTAGCCGAAATCACAGGAAAAGGAGAACGAACTTGCGCCGCCTCATGCTCCTGATCTGCACCGTTCTCGTCGTTGCTTGGACCGGTCCGGCCGCCAGCGCCGAAGGGTGGAAGGGCGTCTCCCGGGCCCTGGACGCCTGGCAAGGGGAGAAGACCGCCGTGATCCGGGGTGCCGGGGCCGATCCATTGGCCGTGCCCCAGGTTCGGGAACTGCTCCGATTGTTTACCCAGCGGGGATTCGTGGTGGTGCCTGCGACCTCGGAGGGCCAGAGCCCGGGCAGGGGACTGATCCTGGACCTCCGAAAGGAAGGGGACAGCTGGGTGGCGGCCCTTCGCCGCGCCTCGGACGGCGCGTTCCTGGCCCTGGACGAGGCGCGGCCGACCCGCCCTGCGGCGGTGCCCTCCCCCTCCCCGTCTCCCCCCACGACGCCTCCGCAAACCACGGCCGAGGTCCCCGCCCCTGTGGCGCGGACGGTCGAGCTCCAGGAGGCACCCCAGCGAGTCGTGGTCGTGGGGGACGAACTGGTGCTCCTGTACGATGACCGGGTGGTGCGGGCCGAGATCGTGAGCGGCGCCCTCCGGGAACTGGCTCGGTTCCAAGTCCCGGTGCGCCCAAGCCGAGCCCTGTGGCTCGACGTGGGGGATCTGGACCGCGACGGCACCCCGGAGGTGGCCGTCACGTGGGCCGAGGACGTGCAGCAGGTGTACGAGGGCACGGACTCGTGGCCCCATTCCTGGGTCTTGGCCTGGCCGGACCTCGCCCCCCGAAGCGAAGACCTAACGGGGTACCTGCGAATCGTCCATGGCCGCGCGTTTCTGCAACGCAGGGGGCGGTTCTCTGCCTTTAAGGACGGCGTCCTGTCGGTGTCGATGGAGGCCGGGCAATGGCAGCCGGGGACTGCGACCCCCTGGCTGCAGGGACACACGATCTACGATGCCACCCCTCTGCCTGGGGGGGGCTGGGTGAGCCACCGGAGCGGTCAGCGGTGGCGGCTCGCGGATGCAGATGGCAGGAGCGGTCCGGTCCTTCTGGCCGACCTGGGCCGGTTCCGGGGCCCGGCCGTGGCAGTGCGCCTCGAGAATCCGGAGTTCCGATCAGGCTTCGAAAAGGAGGACCGGGTCACGGAACGGTGGGTCCCGCTCCCCCGAAGGGTGGCGGTATCCCCCGACGGCGGGGTGTACACGATCCGTCGGGGCAGGACGCCGGGGCTCCCCCTGGTGGGGCGCCCATCGGGATCGGACGCCGTGGTCCGGATCCGCCTCGGCTCCGACGCCATGGGGGTGGAGGAGCCGTTCGGCGCCGTGGAACTGTTCCTCATGGACTTCGGCCTCCTGGGCGACGGGCGGAACGGTGTGGTTCTGCTGGGGAACGAGAGGGAGGACGGCCGGGGCACGGCGTATCTCCAGGAGATCCGGCCCTGACCCGCCCCCCGGTGCTCACCCCACGGAAATCGGGCCACCCCCGGCGGGGTGGCCCGTTTCCTGGGCGGGCGAGGACCACCGCAACCCTACATCGACATCCCCCCACCCATCCCGCCGCCGTGCATGGGCATCGGCCAGTCGACCGGACCACGGTCTCCCCCCCCGGCGCCGCCCATGTGGCCGAAGCCCATGGGATAGCCGTGTCCGGTCAGGTCGTTCACGCCGTCGCCGTCCGCGTCGGTGAACGCGTCGTTTTTCCCGTCGCCGTCCGCGTCCACCCAGCCGAACCCATGGCCGTAGGGCATGCCGGTCACGTCGTCGATTCCGTCCCCGTCGGCGTCACGATGGGCCATGGCGAACCCGTAGCGCCAGGGCTTGCCGGCGTGGTGGCCGAAAGCCGGCCCCTCGTCCACGATCCGGTCGCCGTCCGCGTCGGCGAATCGGTCGTTCTTCCCGTCGCCGTCCTCATCCGCCCAGCCAAAGCCGTGGCCGTAGGGCATGCCGGTCACGTCGTCGATTCCGTCTCCGTCGGCATCCTGAAAAAAGTCGTTCTTTCCGTCGCCGTCCCGGTCCACCCATCCGGGCATGGCCAAGTACGGCACACCGTCCACGTCGTTCACCCCGTCGCCGTCGGCGTCCACGAACCGGTCGTTCTTCCCGTCGCCGTCCTCATCCGCCCACCCGAAGGGGTGCTCGAACGGCATGCCGGTCAGATCGCAGATCCCGTCTCCGTCCGCGTCCTGGAAGAGATCGTTCTTCCCGTCATCATCGGCGTCCATCCACCCGAACCCGTGGCCCAGCGCCCCGCGGCCGAGGTCATCCACACCGTCGCCGTCGGCATCCACGAACCGGTCGTTCACCCCGTCGCCGTCCTCGTCGACCCACCCCATGTCCATGAGGTAAGCGTACCCCTCGTACGGTGTGCCGGCGTCGCAGATGCCGTTTCCGTCGGCGTCGGTGCACAGGTCGTTCTTCCCGTCACCGTCCTCGTCCACGAACCCGAACCGGTACCCGTCGAACCCGGTGTGGTCGACCATTCGACCCCGGGCGATCGCGACCACCCCCAGATCCAGGGGGCGTGCGTCCATCACCCGGACCGGCACGTTCACGTCGGTGCCGTCGGCCAGGTGGACCACCAGCGTGTGGTCGCCGTCGGGGACCCCTGCCACTGAGAACCGCCCATCGGCGTCCACGGGGGTCCCGGCCCCCTGGCCATCGAGCGACACGGTGGTTCCGGGATCGACCCCTGCTGCGCTCCGAGCAGCGGTCCGAGCGGCCGAGTCGTCCACCTGGATCACGCCGGACACCGTGCCTCCGTCCGCCGCGACGGTGCCCCCGCCCCCCGATGAGCCGCAACCAGCGGCCAGAAACGCGAACCCGACCGCGACGGCCCACCCCGTCCAAGCGCGCCGCGCTCCACCGTGGTTCAAGAGGTGCTTCGTATACTTCGTATCCCTCATGGTCCGTCTCTCCTGTTCCCGGCTCTTGGGTTCCTCCCCTCGGGCCGTGGCGCGGGGGAGCAACGTCTGCTCTGCCGGTCAGCCCCGAACTCAGGGCACGACGCAGTGACCTGGAGCCATGTGACCCCAATGGTGGAAGGGGAAGCATCCTGCCAGGCCCAGCAAGGCGATTCCGGCGATCACCAGCCACATCCATCTCCTCGACAACATCTACTTTTCCTCCTCGGGCGTCCGGACCCTCGTCGATCGGAACGGGGGTGGGGAAGTGGAGTAGCACATCCCCTTAGACGCGGCACCGGCCTGGAAGTTTACAGCCCTGGTCGATTTTTCACCGGAACCCTTGCCACCGCAGGTCCAACGCCTCCTCGATCGCCCGCAGCAGGTCCACCGCGCGCACCTGACCCGGCAAGATGACGTGGGCGCGCCGGGCGGGGTCCTCGTCGAAACAGGCGCGGACCGTACCGGGGCACCACACCACGGGCACCGACGGCCACCGTTCGCCAGCGGGCCATGCGCCCCAACACACCACCACGTCCACCTCTCCCGGCTCCAGGGCCCGTCCGCCGTCCCCGATCCGCACCACGCGGAATCCCGCAGCCTCCAGCACCTCGGTCCAACCCAAGCTCTTCCCGATCCACCCCACGCGCATCTCGGCCTCCTCGGTTTCAAGGTAGAGCTGAACGAACGGCAAGATTGCAGGGGTTGTGCCCCCCTGCTGCGGCGTGTCCCCAAAGACATTGGCGGGAGGAAACAGAGGCGGGTGGAAGGGAGAGGGCTCCCGGGCTCCAAGCGTTGTTGACTATTCTTCACTCAACCGTAGACTATTCTCCACTTCCTGGGTCTGCCGACGGAGGGAACACGGAGGGAGGTCCTCCCCCGAACCGGGCCCAGACCACCCGACCGCTGACCGTGTTTACCGCGGCCTCCCCGACCCAGCGGCCCTGTCGGTCCAGCAGGAACACCAGCAGATAGCCGTAGTAGTGCTCCTGGGAACCGATCCGCAGCCCGGCCGAGGCCGGGATCGCCTTCGCAGCCCGGGCCAACGCCTGGCCGGGGGTCAGCCGCTCCCGGATCGTGGCCAAGTCCCTGCGGGCGCGGTGGCCGTACTTCTGGTTCCACATCATCTCCGGCTCCATGGACGGAAACCCCCTGAGCGACAGCCGGCCTTGGGGCGTGATCTCCAAGGTGAACGCGCCCCTGCCGGTGGACTCCTCCGCCACGTACACGTAGAACCGCTCACCGGTTCCGGCCACCCGGCGTATTCGTAGGCCCTTCAACCCCAGGGTTTCCACGTACGAGCGGACGTACCGAGCGGCCGCCGCCGCATCCGGCACCGCTTTCACCTCGAACCCGTCCGGAACGATCCCCACCCGAGCCCGCACGTGGGAGGCTTGCGCATGACTCCCCAGCAGCACCGCGAACAGTGAGAACACAACCACGAGTCGAACCCTCATCCGCTCCTCCGATCCCCCGATTTCGGCACGGTCGTTGCTAACGAACGGCTCCGGGTTACCCTTTGTGCCTGCACAAACCTAGCCCGACCCGTCTGCGACGCAAGGGCTTCGGCCCAGCGTCGGAGCCCTCGCCAAAGGGCCGGCCCAACGAACCGCTACCCTCCCCCTCGCTGGCTCGGCAAGGGGCCTGAGGGGACCTCCAAGTGACCATGGGCCTTCGGCCCGCTGGGATGCCAGGAAACCGGGAGGCCAGGAGGCTGAAAATATCCCCTAGCGGTCCGGACTGTCATGAAGCCACCGTTGATCCCCCGTGCCTGCACGGCGAACCTCATACCCGGCTGCGCGCGCGGCCCGAAACAGGCCCCACGCCCTGCCGCCGAAGCTCCGGGGTGGGCGGTGCAAAAGGTTACGGTTTCGCAAACAGGCCGTCTCGCGGCCTACCGAAGCTTCCAAGGAGAAACGCCATGAACCGCCGCATCTTTCGCGCCACCGCAGCCCTTTGGGCGGGCCTCGCCCTTCTCGCCGCGGATCCCGCCTTGGGGGCGCGAACGGGGGTGTCCGCAACCCCAGCCTACCGAGCGGCGTTCGGCGCCCCACCGGTGTCCCAGGGGGTCGACTGCCGGGCCGCGGTGGTGTACCTGCCCG
The DNA here is from genome assembly GCA_013152215.1 of Deltaproteobacteria bacterium. Taxonomy (GTDB): domain Bacteria; phylum Desulfobacterota; class Deferrisomatia; order Deferrisomatales; family Deferrisomataceae; genus Deferrisoma. The sequence goes on along the minus strand of JAADGT010000046.1, from coordinate 16,626 downwards.
GCCTGGGGGCATCGGGCGCCGGGGATCGGCTGGCGCCGATCCCCTTGTTCTCGGTAACGCCTGGGAAGATCGTGGAGGAGGCCGCCAGGGTCCTGGTGGCCGGGCACCCGGAACAGGTCCGGCTCCTCCCCTTGCCCCGGCTGTTTCCCGAGGGAACGACGCTCAAGGGCGTCACGGTGGAACAGGGCGTGGCCGTGGTTCAGATCGCTCTGGCCCGTGCGGGCCAACCCCACCCCCTGGCCAGCCAGGCCTTGGCCCATACCCTGACCCAGTTCGAGGGCATCGCTGGCGTGCGGCTCCAGGTCGGGGACGCCCCCCCTGCCCCCGTGGTGCGGCCCGACCCGGCCGTGGCGGAGCCGCCGGCCGCTCCGCGGCTCCTCGACGTCCTCACCGCCGTCCAGGAAGGCGAATCCCCTGCAGAGATCGACGTATTGTTCGATCGCCCGGTCGAAGTGATCGAGACCCGTCTCGAGGGGTCGGACGGGACCCCCATCCCCGGGAAGCTTTACACCTCAATGTTCGACATGGCCGCAGTGCTGCGCCCCGATGATCCGGGAGTGATCCGAGAGGGGATGGAGCTGCGCGTCACGTGGGCCGTGCGCGACCGCAAGGGCCGGGAATCGCGGGGCAGCCGGACGATCCCCCTGCGCTGGTACCGGCATCCCGGCACGAAATGACTCCTTCGCTCGTGGTGCTCGCGACCTTGCTGGCAGCGCAGACGGCGGCCGCTCCGTTGGAGTCGGTGCCCGAAGCCGTGCGTACCGGCACCCCCGAGGCCGTGGCCCGGATTCGGGAGGGAGCCGCGATCCGGGCCGTGTGGATCGAAGGCAAGTTCGGGGAGTACGGCGACCGAGTGCACGTGATCCGGTTCGACCCCGAGGGCACCCCCGTGTCCGTGGAAGGGAAGTTCATCCGGCTCGGGGACGGCCGGTTCCGGTTCGAGCCCGCCCCAGGGGGCTGGCGCGTGTTTGGAAAGTTCGGGGACGGCGGCGGCACGGCGTTCCAGGTGCTTCTCGACCCCGAACGCCGAATCCGGGAGGTGAGGGGACGCTTCTATCACTACGGCGACGAGGTTTTCCGGTTCGTCCGTGACGACGACGGCCGCCTGCTTCGAGTGGAGGGGAAATTCGGTCGAAACGGCTCGCCGTCCTTCTCGTTCGAGTACGACGACCAGGGCCGGATCGCAGCAGTGGTCGGGAAGTTCTTGACCTTTGGAGACGGTCGGTTCACTCTGAGTTACTATCCTGGCACGCGTCTCCCCTTGGAGCTTCGGGGCAAGTTCGCGCGTTGGGGAGACGATCGGTTCGGGTTCTACTATGAGACGTGGTGAGTGGTCGCCCATCCGAGTCGGGGCGTGGATCGGGCTCGGGATCGTCTTCGCCGTCGCCTATGACGCGGTGGCCCTCCTCCCCTACTGGGGCGTCCAAATCCCCCTGGCATGGGCGGCCCGCATACAGGATTGGAGCCAACCTCTCCGCTTCGGGCTCGCCTTGGCCGCCCTGGCTGCTCCCTGGTGGGCCTTGTCGGCGGTCCACGGCGCTTCCCCCCGCATCCCCTCCCCGGCCGCCAAGCGGCGGGCGGCATGGATCGCTTGGACCGGCATGACGCTTGTCCTGAGCCTGCTCGTCGCCCCCTCCCTTTCCCTCCTGCTCTGATCCCAGCAACTTGGGGTCTTCGGCCCGCTGGAAGGCTGGGATGCTAGCCCGCATTATTCATGAGCGTTCGTCGCGAAACCGTCGAGTGTGCGCCAGATCGGGGCAAGCGCAGCAACGAGGGGCGCAGGCGTACTGGACGGTACGTCGAGCCCCGAGGCGCGAGCACGCCTCGAGATGGCGTGCAATCGGCGGTTGCAGCAGAAGGCTTCATGAATAATGCGGGCTAGGAGGCTTGAAAACCTCACTGCTTTCCAAGCGTTCCAACCATGACCACGCCTCGTTGGCGTCGCCTCACGGTCTCGGGGGCATGGGGATCAGGGGTCAGAGGGCGGAGGTCAGTGGACGGGGCGGGGTCCCACGACGTCGCTTCGGCCTCAGCGTCTTTGCCCTTTCTCTGGCTTCTGTCCCCTGAACTCTGGCCCCTGCCCCCCCTGCCCCGCCGCCGCCAACGGCTCCGGGCCCAACGAAGGTTATCCTTCCCCGCCGTAGGACCCCGCAGGGGCCTGAGGGGCCTCCCTGCAACACGACAAGAAACGGGCAGTTTTGGGTCGTGCCCAGGACCTGGCATGTGGGGGGACGAACAAAGATGGGCCATGTATCACCCCCTTTCGTATGGGCTCGGTCCGGAGGAGCGTGTCCCCACGCCGGGTCCGGCCGGCACAAGGCTTTTCTGCACACGACGTGCCACCCCCTCGCCCCCGTCCGACGACCGTTCCCAGACGTCCCTGCGGTTCGGGCGTCGAACATTCTACAGAGGTGCCGGATACTGGACATCGGGGCCGGAGCCCACCGCCCCCACGGCAAGCTTCCGAAAGGGCAACCACCGGCGTACCCCATGAACGGGGCAGGTGGCGGAGCCGCCTCCCGAGGGGCCCGCGGCCGGCATCCTTCGTGCATTCTCTGTGTGGGTCCCGTGACGACATCCCCGAGGATTCCGAGATGCCCGCCCCAGAGGCTGCCATGCGCGTGTTCCGCCTGCTGCCGCTCCGATTCCGTCGCGCCCGTGCCGAGATCAAGCCACCGACGGGTTCCTGGCCGTCACTCGCCGTGCCAGCGGGGATCGCTGCACTGGTCGTCGTTCCGGTGGTGGCTCTGTTCGTGGGGTTGGAGGCCCTTCACCAGCTCGATTCGCTCCAACGGGTGGCGGTGGCGCCGGACTCGGTTCCCACCAGCGAGATCGTGTGGGTGAACCTGGGCTACGGAATCTTGGCGACGGTGTTCCTGGTGGTGGGCCTGGCAGCCGTGTTCGACGGGCTGTGGTCCATGCGGGCCCGTCGGAACTCCGCCCCTCCCAAGGCCGGCCGGCCCCTTCTTCTCCCCCACACGCCCACCCCTCCGAGCGAACGGGGAGAGCCTCTTCGATCCGGGGCGGACATCGCGTTCCGAGCGCTCGAAGCGGAACTGCGCCTCGTATCGGACCGTCTGCCGCCGCCGGCGCTCGTGGCGTTCCACGGGGTGCTGGAGCGAGCCCGCAGACGGACCTTCTTGGAACTCCCCTCCACGCCTCCGAGCCGGTCGTCTCCACCTCGACCGCCCGGCGGATCGGTCGTTCCTGCGGCACCTGGCAGTCTCCCCCCTACCGGCTCGAAGCAGGGGGACGCGTGAAAAGGCAGGCCCGTTCCCCAGTTCACGCCACCCATCGGCACGCAACGTGCATCGCTATTCATAGCGATTCCAACGGGCAATCGGGGCGACCCTGTCCCCACCAGAAACCGAGCCGAAAGGAGGCCACCATGCCCCCCCGCGAATTGCACCAGATCTCACCTGGATTACCTGGACCCTACCGCGGATGGAGCTATGATCCGATGTGCCGCATGCTGATCGACGAGAGGGACCCTCCGGGGGGCACGTTCGACCACGAAGGCAAACGGTACTACTTCTGCTCGGTCGAATGCCGGCAAGCGTTCGGCGACGCCCCCCACTCGGCCCTGAAACGAAAGCGATGACCACCCCGTCCCCCCGCTCGCCATGGGAGACCCGTCATGGGAGAGTTTCTTCGCAACAACTGGTTCTGGATCTTGTTGATCGTCCTCTTTCTCTGGATGCACCGCCGGGGTGGGGGGTGCGGCGCCCATGGGCAGCACGGCGGGGGAGGCCACGGCAAGCCCGAAGCGCACCCCGGTGAGCACGGCGGACACGGAACCCCGCCTCAAGGCGTGCCTCCTGATGGGCAGGAGCCGTCCGGCCACGGATCCCACGGCAAGGACGGGCGCCGGGGATAGCGATGGGGGCCGTCGCGCGAAGGAGGGGCGAGTCCCCCACCACTCGGAAGGAGAGGATCATGGACCTCATCGCTCGCATACTGTTGTCACCGTTCGTGACCGGAGCAGGCGCCGGATGGCTCGTTCTCCACCCGTTCGCCATGGTCGCGGTGGGGGGGCCCGGCGCAGGCATGGGAACCGCAGACCCGACGAGCGCATTCCATCTGTCCATGCTTCCCATGGCTACCGCGTTCGCCGCCCTGGGGGCGGTGCTCGCGTGGGCGTTCCACCTGGCCGGTCCGGCACGACGAAGGCGCAGGGACGAATCCTGCAGGCCGGCGGGCGACTCGCTGTTGCGCACCTGCATGTACTGCAAGGCGATCCCGATCCACGGCACAGACGGGAAGGAGCACTGGCTTCCCCTCGAGCAGGCCTTGTTCCAGATCTGCCACATCAGCTTCAGCCACGGCATCTGCCCCCACTGTATGAGCGCCGTGGTCGAGCCGGAGCTTCGGGCCCTCCGTGAAAGACACGCCTCTTCCGCGGGAACTCGATCGTGCGGTTCCCGCCTTGCGGCCTCCGAGAAACGGGGGTAAGGTCCGACCCCGATTGTATTTGGCTGTTTTTTGAGCAGGAGGAAAGCGACGATGAGCCATCCATCGCATCACCACCATTCCGCGACAGTGGACACGCCCACCGACCCCGTGTGCGGAATGACGGTAGACCCAGAAAAATCCGAGCACCACCACACCCACGAAGGCAAGGTCTACGCCTTTTGCAGCGCCCACTGCCTCGAGAAGTTCCGGGCGGACCCCCAGGCGTACCTGGAGGCTTCAGACGCGTCGACCGAGGAGGGCCATGCCGCCCCCACCGACCCCGTGTGCGGCATGACCGTGGACCCGGAGAAATCCGAGTACCACCACACCCACGAAGGCAAGGTCTACGCCTTCTGCAGCGCCCACTGCCTCGAGAAGTTCCGGGCGGACCCCCAAGCGTATCTGGGGGAGAAGCCGGCCCCTGCCCAGCCCAAACCGGCCGAAGCCGCCCGCTACACCTGCCCCATGCACCCGGAGGTGGTGGCGGACGAACCCGGCCCGTGCCCCAAGTGCGGCATGGCCCTCGAGCCCATGATGCCGACGGTGCCCGGCGCAGGCCCCACCGAGTACGTGTGCCCCATGCATCCCGAGGTGGTGCAGAACGAACCCGGCTCCTGCCCCATCTGCGGTATGGCCCTGGAGCCCCGGGTCCCGGAAGCGGAAGAAGAGGAGAACCCCGAGCTTCGGGACATGCGCCGGCGGTTCTGGGTGAGCGCGGTGCTCACGGTGCCGGTGTTCCTGATCGCCATGGCCGAGTACCTGCCCGGTCGCCCGCTGGGGCAGCTGGGCTCCAGCCGGATGCTCAGCTGGGTGGAGTTCATTCTGGCGACCCCTGTCATCCTGTGGGGCGGCTGGCCGTTCTTCGTGCGGGGGTGGCAGTCGGTGGTGAACCGCAGCCTCAACATGTTCACCCTGATCGGGCTCGGCGTCGGCGTGGCGTACGCCTACAGCGTGATCGCCACCATCTTTCCCGACATCTTCCCCCCCTCGTTCCGGGACGAGTCCGGACAGGTGGCGGTGTACTTCGAGGCCGCCGCGGTGATCGTGACCCTGGTCCTGTTGGGACAAGTCCTGGAGCTCAAGGCTCGCAGCCAGACCGGGGCGGCCATCCGGGCCCTCCTCGGGCTCGCCCCCAAAACAGCCCGCCTCGTGCTGCCCGATGGCACCGAGAAGGACGTACCCCTGGACCAGGTCAAACCCGGTGACCGGCTCCGGGTCCGGCCCGGCGAAAAGATCCCGGTCGACGGGGTGGTGGTGGAGGGGCGTTCCAACGTGGACGAATCCATGATCACCGGCGAGCCGGTGCCGGTGGAAAAGGGCCCGGGTGACCCCGTGACCGGCGCCACGGTGAACGCCACCGGCTCGTTCGTGATGGAGGCCAAGAGGGTCGGGGCCGAGACCCTGCTCGCCCAGATCGTGCGGATGGTGGCCGAGGCCCAGCGCAGCCGGGCTCCCATCCAGAAGCTGGCCGACCAGGTGGCCGGCTACTTCGTGCCGGCCGTGGTGGTGATCGCCGTGCTCACCTTCATCATCTGGGCGTTGTTCGGGCCGGAGCCCCGCCTGGCCCACGGCCTCATCAACGCGGTGGCCGTGCTCATCATCGCCTGCCCTTGCGCACTGGGCCTGGCCACCCCCATGTCGATCATGGTGGCCACCGGAAAGGGCGCCACGATGGGGGTGTTGTTCAAGAACGCCGAGGCCATCGAACACATGCGCAAGGTGGACACCCTGGTGGTGGACAAGACCGGCACCTTGACCGAGGGCAAACCCCGGCTGGTGACCGTGGAGCCGGCCGAGGGAATGGACGAGCAGCGCCTCGTGCGCTTGGCCGCCAGTCTCGAGCGGGCCAGCGAGCACCCTCTGGCCGCGGCGATCGTGGCCGGTGCCGGAGACCGGGGGGTGGAACTGGCGACGGTGGAAGGCTTCGAATCCATCACCGGCAAGGGCGTCCGGGGCCGCGTGGACGGGGCCGAGGTGGTACTGGGAACGAAAAAGCTCCTGGACGACCTGGGCATCGACCCCGGCCCGCTCGGCAGGAGGGCCGAAGCCCTCCGAGCCGAGGGCCAGACGGTCATGTTCGTGGCCGTGGATGGGAAGCCCGCCGGACTTCTCGGGGTCACGGACCCGATCAAGGAGACCACGCCCGAGGCGATCCGGCAGCTCCACGACGAGGGGATCCGAATCGTCATGCTCACCGGCGACAGCCGCACCACTGCCGAGGCCGTGGCCCGGCGTCTGGACATCGACGAGGTGGTGGCCGAGGTGCTGCCCGAGGACAAGGCCAGCGTGGTGAAGCGCTACCAAGAGGAAGGCCGATTCGTGGCCATGGCCGGCGACGGCATCAATGACGCCCCCGCCCTGGCCCAGGCCCAGATCGGCATTGCCATGGGCACGGGGACCGATGTGGCCATGGAGAGCGCCGGGGTGACCCTGGTGAAAGGGGACCTCCGGGGCATCGTGCGGGCCCGAAAGCTCAGCCGGGCGACCATGCGCAACATCAAGCAGAACCTGTTCTGGGCGTTCGCCTACAACAGCCTGGGCGTCCCGGTCGCGGCGGGCGTGCTGTACCCGGCCTTCGGCCTGCTCCTGAGCCCCATCATCGCGGCCGCAGCCATGAGCTTCAGCTCCGTGTCGGTGGTGGGCAACGCCCTGCGGCTCCGGAGGGTGAAGCTGTAACCCAGGCCACGAGACGATAGGACAGCATCAAGGTTCAGAGACCCCCGGCTATGCCGGGGGTCTCTGCTATTGACCTGGCGACAAGATAGACCCGTCACCCCGGAGGGAGGGGCAAGGGACCTGCCTCCGGAAGCTTTGGCGGCGGCTGGGGAGCCGGCCGCCCTAGCGAAAGCCGAAGTTGGAACAGGACGGATCAGAACGCGACCGAAGCCGACACGCCGGCTCCGTAGTCGGGAGCGCCGTCGGTGAGGCCCTTTGAGACGTAGCCGCCGAGGTCGAGCCCGGAGGGGAGGCCGAAGTCGATCCCGAGCCGCATCTCGGCGGAGGGATCCGAAAACTCCGAGGGGGCCGAGGCCCAAGCCGCAGAGGCCCAGAGCTCTGCCGCCTCGCCGACGAACCGGCCGAGCCCTGCTTCCAGCACCGTGAAATCCTTGAGCCCGAACGCCTCGGACTCGCCCTGGAACACGTACCGGCCCGAGGCGAACACGTCCCAGCCGCCCACGATCTTTGCCAAGCCCATGCCCACCTCCAGGTCCCACTCCCCGGTGCCCAGGTTCTTCTCCTCGTCGGCGGTGGGGATCTTGACCGCCGAGGAAAGGGAGATCTGGGGCAGATCGTCGCTCTCCTCGATCAGGGTGTAGCCGACCCCCACCACCACGTCCCCCAACCCGCTCTGGGAATCGGTGACCGTGGCGACGTTGCCGGCCCCCCGTTCCCGGTGGCCCGACCCCATGGTAGAGATGGAGGTGCGGCCGTCCGAGCTCACGTCGAACCGCATGCCGCCGGCAGTGGTCGTGGTGCTGGCCGACTGGTAGAGGTAGGGGATCGACACATCGAGCGCCCACCGATCCTTCGGCCGAACGCTCACCGTGAGGGTCACCGCCCAGGCATCGGTGGTCTGTCCGGACCCGTAGTCCCCGGTCTGGTAGTCCACCGCCATCCCCACGGTCCCCTGAGGGCTCGCCATGACCCGCCCGCCCGCGACCACGACGAGGCCTCCCACGAGAGCAGCCGAAACGATCCGCCTCCCTCGCATCCGCCGTCTCCCTGACGGAAGAATCTCGGAACCCGCTCCTCGGGACAAGGAATCAGCCATCCCGTCATCCCCGGGGCGGGGGCACGACGAGATCGAACCGAACCCTGTCCTGGAGGTTCCCCTTCCAGACCCGCACATCCAGGGTCCAGGCCCCAGGCTCGTCGAAGGCCAGGCCGGTCACGTCATAGGCCCCGTACTCCACCTCCCAAATCCGGGGGTGCACCTCCTGGCCCGAGGGCCCCGTGGCAACCGCCTCCACCCGCGCCCCTTCCACATCGCCCATCTTGGCATGGTGAACGATCAGCTCGAACCGGTTCTTCCCCACCCGAAGGCGGGCCGGACTCGTCTCCAATTCGACGCTGAACACCCGGTTTTCCCCGATTTGGAAAAAGCTCTCGGCGTAGTGCTTGGTGAACCCCTCCACCTTGGCATCCACCCGGGTAAGGGGGGCGAACGCGGCGCCCGCGCATCCCCACACGGCCAGCAGCACCGCGGCCAGCCACACCCATCTTCCCAGCAACCTCGGTCGTTGGTCGTCAGTCGTTGGTCGTCGGTCGAAAGCTCGCCCCGGCATCGGAGCCGGGGGGCGTGGGGCCTGCTGGAGAGCCGCGTGCGGCTCCTTAGCTCGCCGCGCAGCGCCTCCGACGCTCGTACCGTGAATTCGTTCGTGCCCCACCGAACGGTCATGAAACCACCGCCGGTGCCCCCTGCCTGCGCGGCGAATCTCATGCCCGGCTTCGCGCGCGGCCGGAGGCAGGCCCCATGCCCCGCCGCCGGCAAGGCCGCCGGGACCACTCACCGTTACCTTTCCTCGTTGCCCGGCCCCGCAGGGCTTGAAGGGGCTTCCCGGCACCATCCGGCTCGTCCGCATCCGATCCTCCTCGTCGCCTGTCAAAACGCGCCTCCCACCCCGGCCAGCACCCGGAACCGGACCTCGTTCTGATCCCCGTTGAGGTCCTGGAACACCGGCAACCCCGCGGACACGTAGGCGTTGGCCCGGGGGTGCATCCGCCACCTCAGCCCCGGGGATACCAGGAGCACCCGCCCCCCGCTGTCCGGATCCTCCTTCCCTCCTCGGCGCTCCCGGTCTTGCCACAGGCCGTTCGCCTCCAGCACAAGGTCCACCCGAACGGGCGGCGGAACCCGATACACGAACGCCAGATCGTAGTTGAACCGGTCACCCAGGTCGGTGTCCAGGACCCCCTCGGTGACCCAGGTGTACCTCACCGCCCCGTGGAGGGCGAACGGCCCGTAGGCCTCGGACACGGCAAACCCCACGGTGGGATCCCAGGAGCCCGACCCCGGCTGGAACTCCGCATCGAACCGGTTGCCGGCGTCGTCCCGGACCCGGGTCTGACTGGGGGCCTTGATCGCCACGATTCCCGTGACCTCGATCCCCCACGCTTCCGAGCCGAACAGCCGGATGTGGGCGTGAGCCGAGGCGTCCCCCAAGCCGCTCGCGTCGCCGTGGCTGTGGATCTCGTCCGGGGGCTCCGACTCCTCGATCCCCCGGCGCACCACATAAGGCACTGCGAGGTGGAAGGTCGCGAAACGTCCCGCCCCGTAGCTGGCCGAGACCGAGTAGGTGGTCACGCTTTCCAGGTTGTGGATCTCCCGGTCTTCGGCTGCGAACCCCAACAGCTCGCGATCGGAGAACGTATCGAAGGCCTGGTAGTCGACCTGAAAGTTGACGGCCACGGTGCCCTTTCCCAGATTCCCGGCCGCCGGCGTGACGATCGGCCCCGCCCCCTTGCCGGATCCGCCCCCCAAAACCGGGTGGGTGGCCCCGGCCGGAGAAACCGTCAACATCGCCGCGGCCAGCGAGACCACCGCGACTCCCCCCTTCCGCCTGTCTGTTCGACCCATCCTCAACCCCTTTCTCCGAGTCACGACGGCGGTATCGTCCCCGGCCCGGCCGCACTTGAGATACGCATCCAACGAAAGCATTGTAGGGCCTCCGAGCAGGGTCCCCGCATCCTATTGACCCGGCGGATAAACAGGCACTACCGCTCCCTGCTCGGGGGGCAAGGGACCTGTCGGAGAGCCGGGCGCGGCCCCTTAGCTCGCCGCGCAGCGCCTCTGACGGTCGGACCACGAAATGGTTCAGATTCCACCGAGCTGTCATGAAATCAGCTCTTCGGTCCCGTGCCTGCGCGGCGAATCTCATGCCCGGCTTCGCGCCCGGCCGGAGGCAGGTCCCTTGCCCAGCCCGCCGAGGTGACGCGCCTATTTTGTCGCCGGGTTAATAGTGGGCCCTACCGGCGTCCACCCCTGCATGCCGCCTGCTCAGGACGAGCACCGCCCCAGGCGCCGGTCCACCCGCACCCACACCCCCTCCTTCGGCACCTCGGCCAGGAGGACCCGGACGGAGAACGTCCTCCACCGCCTTCCCCGGCCCCTCCTTGCCGTGGGAAACACCTTGGCGCACACCGTGCGGATCAGCCGCCCTCCAGGAGCAAACACGCTCGTCTCCACCTCGGTGCGCAGGCGGGAGCGGAAGAACTGGACCACGCGGCCGCGCAGGATCAGCGTGTTGCCCTGCCAGTCCGCCCGAAGGCTCCGTACGCTCGCATCCCCCGGCAGGAAGGTGACCGTCGGAGGCGGGTCGCCCCCCCAGGCCGCCCCCGAGCACAGCAGCGCGATGGCGAGGACCGCCCCCGTGAGCCGGCCGACCCGTCGAGCGTCACCGGTAGCACGCAACCGCGCGTTCGTATGCCTTTCGCACCTTTGCGAACGCATTTTCCACCTCCACACGGAGCCGGGCCGCATCCGCCCGGGACCGACGGGCGAGGGCCAGCTTGGCGCGCAGCTCGTCACGCAACGTCACGTACTTCCGACGCTCCACACCGAACGCACACCGTCGAAGCGGGTCCTCGCCCAAGGCTCGACGGGCGAGCTTCAGCATCTGCCCGTCCAGGTTCGCCAACGCGAACTCGATCTGCACGAGATAGTCGGTCGGAGCGTCGGTGGCCAATGCGAGCTGCCGTCCTCCCCCTCCGGGGCCGCCGGGGCCCCACCCGATCCCGAAAACCGCCCATAGAAGGACCACCAGCCACCAGAACCCGCGTCGTCCTGACATGGTATCGCCTCCGGTCGTTGTCGCAGGATCTCCCCCTTCAGACCCTTCATTAGGCCCTTCAGAGGAGACCTCCTCCAACGGACAGGGGATTATTCTGCACCCCATTGGATATCTTTCTGCATGCAGGGGCCTGGCGAGGCGTGCCCCCCCGTCCAGCCACCGCCCCGCACACCTTGGGCCTGGGAATCGACTCTACCACTCATTCCGACCTCCACCAGTCACGGTTGCCGGCTTTTACGCCGGTGATAGACTGCGCCCTCGGTCCCCACCCTCACCGAATGAGGAGGAAGAGAGCCGATGAGCGACAAGGCCCCGGAAGGGCACCACCCCGTTTCCGAACCCCCGAGAAGAACCTTTCTGAAAACCGGCCTGGCAGTGGCCGGTGCGGCCGCCGCAGGGCTTGCGACCAAGGCCGAGGCAGCGATTCCCAAGTCCCCTCCCGGAGGGGAGACGCGGTTCGTCGCCCCGCCCCTCCTCTCGCCCTCGGCCGCACCCGACCCGGGGCACCAGACCCCCCTGCCGGCCCAGGGACGCACCATCGAGGCTCCGCTGCACGGCATCCCCGCCGTGGTGGAGCCGACCGGAGCACCCCGGGACGACCAGGTCGCCTACAAGACCTTCGACCTGGACTTGCAGATCGCGCGCCACACCCTGCTCCCCGGGGTCGAGGCCCACATGCTCGCCTTCAACGGCAGGGTCCCCGGCCCCACCATCCGGGTGATGGAGGGGGACTGGGTCAAGGTACGGTTCAAGAACCGAACGGAGCTCATGCACACCATCCACTGGCACGGCATGGACGTGCCCTACACCATGGACGGAGTGCCCTGGGTCACCCAGGACCCGGTCCGGCCGGGGCAGACGTTCATCTACCGGTTCCAGGCCCGGCCCGCCGGCACCCGGTTCTACCACTGCCACTTCGGCACCCTGCTCCACATGCAGTCGGGCATGCACGGCGCGTTCATCATCGAAAAGCCCAACGACCCGATCCGCCAACGCTTTCCCTACACCCGCGACTACGTCCTGATCCTGACGAGCTGGGACCTGAACTTCATCCGCGAGGAGCTCAACGCCATGCTCCGGCGGATGAAGGAGCGGATGCTCCTCATGGAGCTCGGGAAGCTCGACCCCCAGACCATGGGCGTGTTCCGTACCTACGAGGACTTCCAGAGGGCCCTGGAGAGCGGCTACATGCCCCCTTACACCACCCAACGGCTGGCTGGCGAGGGCCGGGCCACCCTGAACTTCAACTTCTTCGCCATCAACGGCAAGTGCTATCCCTCCACCGAGAACCTGCTGATCCGCGAGGGCGAGTGGATCCGGATCCGGCTCATCAACGCCGGCCAGCTGGAACACTATATGCATCTCCACGGTCATCAGTTCTTCATCGTCGCCGAGGATGGGAACGACCTGCCCGAGCCGATCGAGCAGAACACGGTGCGGGTGTCGCCGGGCAAGACCGCGGACATCGTGGTCTACGGCAACAACCCCGGGTACTGGACCTTCCACGACCACGACACCCGCAGGGTCACCAACAACGGGATCTACCCGGGGGGCATCCTGACCGTGCTCGCCTACGAGGGCATCGACGGCCCCTACGCCCCCAAGGTGGCCTTGGATGAGTGATACAGAGGCCTTCAAACGTATTGCCAGGGTGCGGGGTGGGGGGCCTGGCAATCCTTTCGTTGGAATTGGCACCGAGCCGCGTTCGAACCGAGAGCCTTCGGAGGCCGGAGCAAGGATCCAACGGCTTTGATCGCAACTTGGCATAAGGCGGCTCTGGCGATACGAATGAGCCCAAAAGGAGCGGACATGCGTAGATGGGCCTTCTTGATCCTCGGCGCGCTGGCCGCGCCGGTCTTGGCTTCCCCGGCGTCGGCGCGGGACGTGGGCGCAGACGTGGTGCCCCGCATCACCATCGGAGGCCGGTTGATCTCCACGCTGAACGCCACCTGGCTCCAGGGGGACGGCAGGGACGACGACGACCTCTACGACGTGAGCATCGCCGACACGAGCATCCTGACCCGGTTCGACCGCCGGCTGTTCGACAGGAGCGTGGGCGGGGCCGTGGTGGGGCTCGAGTTTCCCGACCCGGACGCGGACTTCACGGACTCGGTGTTCTACCACCGGGTGTTCGCGTTCCTGTGGGACCGGGGCTACCAGGTGGAGCTGGGCCGCACGAAGCTCCGGAACTTCTTGGTGGAGTTCCCCACCCTACGGGACGACGACCTGCTGAGGTTCACCGAGATCCTGAACGGCTTTTCCAACTCCAACACCGAGGAGTACCACCAGTTCGGGAACCACCTCGCGCTGGACCTGTTCTGGCCCCAGCGGTTCCTGCAGGTGACGGGCTATCTGGCCCAGCGGATCGAGACCGATCCGGCCGGCGAGATGAAGGAAGAGTTCGACCTGAACTCGGGCGGGCTGTTCCTTCAGCGGACCGTTCCGGGTCCCCTCAAGTTCTCGAGCCGGCTGCGCCAGCTCGGCGTGGGCTGGGACGCCCAGAAGGTGGACGTGGACGGCGACACCTGGAAGCACGCGTTCGTGGCGGGCGGCGTGGTCAACCTCACCATGGATCCCCTGGACCACTGGGAGGCCGTGGCCCAAGTGATCTACGACACGGGCGCCGGCGACCGGGACCTGACCACCGATCAGGGCCGGGCGCTCGCGGAGAGCGTGGCGGTGGCGGCCGCTGTCAACTACCGACACAGCACGTTTCAGGTGCTGCGGTGGAAGGCGGCCCTCACGGCCGCATATAAGGACTACCGGGACGAGGACGCTGCTGAGTGGAGCGTGGTACCCACCTTCCAGTACCGCTTGGGAGACGGCATGGGCCTGTTGGCCCAGTACCAGTACACCCGTCGGTCCGGAGACCTGGCCACGGCGGTGGGGTTCGACCAGGAGCACACCGTGCAGATCGGCCTCAGCTTCGACTTCGAGACGACCTTCAACGATTACATCGGGGAGCGCCAATCCATTCTGAACATGGAACACGGATACGTTCGTTGAAAACCGGGAGGAACGTTATGGGAGTGCTATTGGTCCGGGCCGCTTTGCTCGCGTTGGCGACGCTGGTCGCCACCCCCCCTGCCGCCGTGGCCCAGGCCACTCTGGAGCGGGTGAAGAAGACCGGCGTGCTGCTGGTGGGGGTGCCGGCGGACGACCCGCCCTTGTCGTTCCGGGAGCCGGGTTCCGGTCGGCTGGTGGGATACGACGTGGACGTGGTGACGGAGGTTGCACGGATCTTGGGGGTTCGGGCGCAGATGACACCCGTGACCCCTTCGAACCGATTGGCCGCGTTGATCGACGGCCGGGTGGACTTGGTGACCGGCCTCACCCACACGCCGGCCCGGGAAGCCGTGGTGGACTTCACCGAGCATTATCTGGTCTCCGGCCAGAAGCTCCTGGCCCGCACGGGAATCATCCGAACTCACGAGGACCTCGAGGGGAAGAGGATCGGCGCGGTGGTGGGCACCTTTTCGGAGAGCTGTGCCCGAGACCGGTGCAAGGTGAGCCAGATCGTGCCGGTGCCCGACTACATCGCCGGGGTGGAAGCCCTGCTCAACGGCGAGATCGACACGTTCACGGCCGACGAGGCCATTCTGGTGGATCTGCTCGCGGGCATCCCCGGCCGCGGATTCGAGATCCCTGATGTGATGATCCTGCGGCAGGAGTACCACATGGCGGTGCGCAAGGGAGACACGCCGCTGCTCCAGGCAATCGACGCCGCGTTGAACCAGCTCTCGAGCTCGGGCCGGCTGGCCGTGGTGCGCGACGCGTGGTACGGCCCCCGGGAGGATCAGGCTCCTCCTGCCTACGGAGCCGTGGTGCGTAAGGCGGCGACCCGACCGAGGTTCCTCGGGCTGTTGTTGAGCGGGGTCATGTATCCGGACGCGCCGGTGGACGTCTACGCGCTGGACGGCCGTTACGTGGGCAAGGGCCGGGTGACCGGGGTCATCGGCGACGAGTTCTACATGGACGTCGATCAGGACGCGTACGATTACGTTCGGCCGGGCTTTCTGGTGGCCATGAACATGACCCCGGAGATGGCCCTCGATGTGCTGCTGCGGGGTCGCAGCTCCCTGAAAGCGGTGAAGGCCGAGACCGAGAAGGCGATCACCCAGCTCCAGGCCCAGAAAGAGCGGGAGGGGCTGGAGAAACTGCGGCGGGCCCAAAAGCTCGACACCCTGCGCGAGCGCACCCGGATCTCGATTCAGGGCGATCGCGCAAGGTACTTCTACTACTACCGCCGCAACCGCTACCGGTAGACGCCGCCGGGGGCGATCGGAACCGAGCACGGAGGCAGCCATGGAGCGATCGCGGGACTGGTCCCTGGCCACGGTGGTCTCGTTCCATTGCACCTGGATCGTGGCGCTGTTCATGGGCGCGTACGGCGCCATGGAGACCTGGGCATTCGACGGGGCCTGGACGGAGGCCCTCCTTCGTCATGCGCTCCACGTGGCCCTGATTTCCCTCGGCCTGCTCGTGATCCTCCACATCGTGCTCCATCGAACGGTGGCCCGCCCCATCGCCCGGATCAGCGCGCAGCTGTACCGGCTGGGGGCCGGGGCAGAGGAGATGGAGCCGGTCGAGACCTCGATCCGGGAGATCCGACAGATCGTCCGGGGCATCGAACTGATGCGGAAACGCAGACGTGGCGGCGCTGCCGGACCGCTACGGCCCAGCGCCGAGCCGGCGCTGGAGGAGCTGCGGGAGCAGGCGAAACGGGTCCATTCCCGCGACCCCGAGGCGAGCCGGGCGATCCTGGAGGCGACCGCACGCCTGCAGGGGATCTTGGATGCGGCATCCTGAGCCGAGGCCGAGAGGCCCCCCTGGACGCCCCCTCCCCTGCCGCGCCGGATCGGGGGGTGGGGGGAGCGGGGGGCGCCTATGTGCCCGCCGGATCAACAAGACGACACGAACCGCAGAAAAGCAGAAAAAAAGGAGAGGACCATGATCCACATCGTCGAGACCGACAAGGACGTGGAAACCGCGGTAGCCGACCTGACCGAGGCGGTCAAGCGCCACGGGTTCGGGGTGCTCCACACCTACGACCTCCGGGCCAAGATGGCGGAAAAGGGGGTCGAGTTCCCCCGTGCATGCCGAATCCTGGAGGTGTGCAACCCCCACCGGGCCTCCGAGGTGCTCACGGCCGACATGACCATCAGCCTCGCCCTGCCCTGCCGGATCACGGTGTACGAAGAGGGCGGAAAGACCCGAATCGGCACCCTGCTCCCCACGAAACTGCTGAACGTCTTTCCCAACGCCGAGGCCGTGGCCGGCGTGGCCCGCGAGGTGGAGCGCGAGATCCTGGCCATGATCGAAGAAGCAGCGGGCTAGCCCGCTTCGGCCTCCTCCCCGGGCGGGAACGCCGGCGAAGGCGCCC
>JAADGT010000075.1 GCA_013152215.1 Deltaproteobacteria bacterium | reverse complement strand
TGGGACGTTAGGACGTTGGGACGGTTCGCCGGGGCTCGTGGCCCGGCCCGCCCCCGGCCCCCACCGGCACCGAAGCCCGGGCCGCAGGGGCTCAGGCACCGCAGCCCGGGTTCACGAGGTCTTCGACCGACGACTGAGGACCGGCGACCGACGACCGAAGTTGCCGGGCAGCTCGGGGAGAGGCCGACAGGGCCTCGGGCCTCATCCCTCCGGGGGCGCGAGCACCCCCCTTCGGGCCGCGGCGGCCATGGTGCGGTCCACGTCCACCACGCGGGGGCCCTCTGCCGACAGGCGGATCGAGATCCGCTCCCGGCCGGTCACCTCCACCTCCCGCTCCCCGTCCAGGGCCACCACGGCCGGGGCGCGCCTCACCTCCACCTCCTCGCCCACGCGCAGCACCCGGTGGGCGGTCACCCCCACGGTCTCGATCAGGCCGGGGGCCACCGGCGCCGTGACGGCCCGGCCCCCCTGGCCCAGCTCCAGGTACAGGCCCTCGGGGGCGTCCGGCGCCACCGCGTGGAGGAGCCCGCCGATGGACGAGAACCCGATGCTCCCGGGCGCCGCCCGGTTCAGCACGATCTGGCGGACTTTGGCGATGTCCCACACGGCCCGGGAGCCCACGAACACGTCGTCGCACACCACCGCGTCCACCAGGGCCAGGTCCACGGCCTCGCCGTCCCGGAGCACCTCGAGCTTGGTGGACCGGAAGGTGGCCTCCCCCTCCGGCACCAGGCCCCGGGCCACCAGGGCCGCGGCAAGCCCTGCCACCGTGGCCTCGATCATGGCGGGGAACACGTTGTTGGTGCCGGTGGAGATGGGAAGCACCGGCACCGCGCAGCTTCCCTTGGCCACCACCCGGTTCGTGCCGTCGCCCCCGAGGGTGACGATGCACCCCGCGCCCAGGGCCTCCATGACCCGGGCGGCCTCGGTGGAGTCGGACTGCTCCCCCCGGGCCCGGAAGTCCGCCGGGAACACCTCCACGGGCACCTCGATCTGGCGCAGGGCCCGCTCCACGATGTGGTAGGTGTCGGGCATGTAGCACACCCGTTCCACCCCCATGGCCGCCAGGCCCAGGAGCACTCGCCGGACGATGCGCACCTTCTCCTGGTTGTCGAACACGCTCCCGAACGCCACCAGCCGCCGGATGTCCTTTCCGGAGGCCGGGTTGGCGATGATGCCCACCAGTGCCACGTCGGTCTCCCCGTCCGCAGGGTGAGGGCGGCCCGCCCGGGGCGGGCCGGTGCCGGGCCGCTACGCTCCCACCACCTCCCGGACCGCCTGGGAGATCCGCTCCTCGCTGGGGATGAACGCCTGCTCCAGGGGCGGGGAGAACGGCACCGGGGAGAAGGGCGCCGCCACCCGCAGGATGGGGGCGTCCAGGTAGTCGAAGGCCTTCTCCGCCACCATCGCGGCGATCTCGCCGCCGGGGCCGGCGAACTTCACCGCCTCGTGCACGACCACCAGCCGGTGGGTCTTCTTCACCGACGCCAGGATCGCCTCCTCGTCCAGGGGGAGCAGGGTGCGGGGGTCCAGCACCTCCACGCTGATCCCCTCGGCCGCCAGGGCGTCGGCCGCGGCCAGGGCCTTGGGCACCATGGCCGCCGTGGCCACCACGGTCACGTCCTCGCCCTTGCGCTTCACGTCCGCCTTGCCCAGGGGCACGGTGTACTCCCCCTCGGGCACCTCCCCCTCGGTGGCGTACAGGATCTTGTGCTCCAGGAACACCACCGGGTTGTTGTCGCGGATCGCGGAGATCAGGAGCCCCTTGGCGTCGGCCGGGGTGCTGGGCATCACCACCTTGAGGCCGGGCACGTGCATGAACCACGCCTCCAGGCACTGGGAGTGCTGGGCCGCGGCCCCGATGCCGGCGCCGCACGAGGCCCGCAGCACCATGGGGATCTGGGCCTTGCCCCCGAACATGTAGCGCATCTTGGCGCCCTGGTTGTAGAGCTGGTCCAGGCACACGCCGACGAAGTCCACGAACATGAGCTCGGCCACGGGCCGCAGCCCGGCCGCGGCCGCGCCCACCGCGCAGCCCACGAAGGCGCTCTCCGTGATCGGGGTGTCCCGGACCCTCATCTCGCCGAACTCCTCCAGCAGGCCCTTGGTCACCCCGAAGATCCCCCCGTAGATCCCCACGTCCTCGCCCACCACGAACACGTTGGGGTCCCTGCGCATCTCGATCCGGTGGGCGTCGTTCAGGGCGTCTGCAAAGGTCATGGTCGCCATGGGAGCCTCCTCCTCTCGGTCTTCGGGGTTATGCGTACACGTCCTCGGTGACCTCGCTCGGGTCCGGCAGCGGGCTCTCCTCGGCGAACCGCACCGCCTCCTCCACCTCGGCCAGGACGCCCGCCCGGATCTCCTGGATCCGGGCCTCGGTGAGCACCCCCATCTCCAGGAGCTTCTTCTCGAGGCGCGGGATGGGGTCCTTGGCCTTCCACTCCGCCACCTCCTCGGGGCTGCGGTACTCGGCGGGATCCCCCTCGAAGTGCCCCCGCTGGCGGTAGGTCTTGCACTCGATCAAGGTGGGGCCCGCGCCCCGCCGGGCCCGCTCCACGGCCTCGGACGCGGCTTCGTACACGGCCATAAGATCGTTGCCGTCCACGGTGACGGCGGGCATGTCGAAGGCCGCCGCCTTGTCGGCGATGTCCGTAACGCAGGTGGCCCGGTCCACCGAGCAGGAGATCCCGTAGCAGTTGTTCTCGTTGACGAACACCACCGGCAGCTTCCAGCACGAGGCCAGGTTCATCCCCTCGTGGGTGGTGCCCTGGTTCGCGGCCCCGTCCCCGAAGAAGCACACCGCCACGTCGTCGCGGCCCAGGTACTTGCAGGCGAACCCGGCGCCGACCGCCAGCGGCGGTCCGCCCCCCACGATGCCGTTGGCCCCCATGATCCCCAGGTTCATGTCGGCGATGTGCATGGAGCCGCCCTTGCCCTTGCAGTAGCCCGTGCGCTTGCCGAACAGCTCGGCCATCATGCGCTTCACGTCGCCCCCCTTGGAGATCAGGTGGCCGTGGCCCCGGTGGGTGCTCGTGATGTAGTCCGAGTCCCGCAGGGTGGCGCACACCCCGGCCGCCACGGCCTCCTCCCCCACGTACAGGTGGACGAAGCCCGGGATCTTCCCCTCTGCGAAGAGCTGCGCCGCGTGCTCCTCGAACGTGCGGATCTTGACCATGGTGGTGTAGGCGTCGACCAGCTTCTCTCTCGTGATGCTCATGCCTGCTCCTCCTTCCGGTGTGGGGCTGGGTGAACCCCGGCGGGGGGGTGCTGGGTCTCCACGAACACGGTGACGGCGGCGTTGGCCACGACGATGCGGTCGCACCCCTCGGCGAACCGGGGCACGCACAGGCCCGGCGCGGTCATCCCGCCGGCCACCGCGCGGGCCGTACGCCGCCCGATGGGCACCTCGGCCTTCACGGCCTCCAGGTCCACGGCCCCGGGGTCCGGGCAGGCCACCAGGATGTCCACGTGGACCCGGCCGAGGTCGTCGAGGGCCAGGATCTCCACCAAGCCGCACAGGCAGCTCCGGGAGACCGCGTCCCGCACGGCGCGGCACGCCGCCTTGGTCACGTCGGCGCCGTGGAGGTCGGCGCCCGAGCCGAGCTCCACGATGAACCGCCTCGTCTCGGCCATGGGTCTCCTCCCGAGGGCCGCGCCCCCGAATGCGCTCAGGCCAGCAGGGTGGCCGGGTGCTCCAGGTACCCGCACAGGACCCCGAGGAACTCGGCGGCCGGCGCGCCGTCGATCACCCCGTGGTCGAACGTCAGGCTCAGGGTCACCACCGGCCGCACGCACACCTCCCCGTCCCGGGCCACCGGCCTGTGCACGACCCGGCCCACCCCCAGGATGCCCGTCTCCGGGGGCCGCAGGATCGGGGTGAACCCGTCCACCACCGTGCCGGCCAGGCTGGTGACGGTGAACGTGCCGCCGGAGGTCTCGTCCACCCCGAGGGTCCCCTCCCGGGCCCTCCGGGCCAGGTCGCGCACCTCCCGGGCGATCTGCTCCAGGCCCTTGCGGTGGGCGTCCCGGAGCACGGGCACGATGAGGCCGTCGGGGAGGGCCACGGCGATCCCCACGTGCACCGCGCGGTGGACCCGGATCTCGTCGTCCACGAGGGTGGCGTTCATCCGGGGAAAGCGCTCCAGGGCCCGGGCCGCAGCCAGCACCACCAGATGGGTCAGGGAGAACCGAACCGCGTCGTCGCCCCGGTACGCCTGCCGGAGGCGCTCGATCAGGGCCAGGGCCTCGGTCACGTCCGTCTCGGTGTGGAGGGTGAGCTGGGACGTTCGCCGGAGGCTCTCGCGCATGTTCTCG
>JAADGT010000283.1 GCA_013152215.1 Deltaproteobacteria bacterium | reverse complement strand
CCATCATCCCCCGCGGTCGGGCCCTGGGGGTGACCCAGCAGCTGCCCATCGACGAGCGCGAGCAGACCCTGAACCAGCTCCTGGTCGAGATGGACGGGTTCGAGTCGTCCGAGGGGGTGATCCTGATCGCCGCTACGAACCGGCCTGACGTGCTCGACCCGGCCCTGCTGCGGCCCGGGCGGTTCGACCGGCAGATCGTGATCCCCAGGCCCGACGTGCGTGGCCGCGAAGGGATCCTCAAGGTCCACGTGAAGGGCGTGCCTTTGGCCGACGACGTGGACCTGCAGACCCTGGCCCGGGGAACCCCGGGGTTCAGCGGGGCCGACCTCGAGAACCTGGTCAACGAGGCGGCCCTGGCCGCGGCCCGCCAAGACAAGGACCGGGTCGGCATGGAGGACTTCGAGAAGGCCAAGGACAAGGTGCTGATGGGTGCCGAGCGGCGGAGCCTGGTGCTGTCGGACGAGGAGCGCCGCAACACCGCCTACCACGAGGCCGGCCACGCGCTGGTGGCCATGCTGCTTCCGAACGCCGACCCGATCTACAAGGTGTCCATCATCCCCCGCGGTCGGGCCCTGGGGGTGACCCAGCAGCTGCCCATCGACGAGCGCCACACCTACACCCGCGAGTACCTGATGGACCGGATCGCCGTGTTCCTGGGCGGACGCGCCGCCGAGGAGCTGTCGGTGGGGCACCTGACCACCGGTGCCGGGGACGACATCGAAAAGGCCTCGGAGATCGCCCGGCGTATGGTGTGCAAGTGGGGCATGAGCGACCGGCTGGGCCCCCTTACCTTCGGCCGGGAGGAGGAGCAGATCTTCCTGGGCAAGGAGCTCGCGGCCCATCGGGACTACTCGGAACGTACGGCCGAGGAGATCGACTCCGAGGTGAAGCGGATCGTCCGCGAGAACCTGGAGCGGGCCCGGAGGCTTTTGGCGGACAATCGCGACCGGCTCGACGCCCTCGCCGCCGCCCTGCTGGAGCGCGAGGTGCTGGTGGCCGATGAGATCCAGAAGATCCTTGGGGAGGTGCCGGGCGGGGACGACCCGGAAGGAGGGGACGGCGGCTCCGGGCAGGAGCACTCGGGTGCGGAGACCGAGGACGCCCGGTCCGACACCCCAGGGAAGGATCCCCGCCAGGTCGAGCTGTTCGGGTGAGGGGGGCGAACGGGCAAAGGATGAGGGCATGGGCTTCAGGAGCCAGAATTCACGGGACAGAAGCCAGAAAAAGGGCAAAGACACTGTGGCCAAAGCGGCGTCGTGGGACCACGACCCGTCCACTGACATCTGTCCTTTGACCCCTGATCCCCATGCCCCCGGATTGTGATGCTGTGACGTAGACCTGCTCGAACCGCTAGGAGATGAAAGAGGTTTTTGGCCTTTTAGCCTCCTAGCTTTCCAGCTTTCTAGCCTTCGAGCTTTCTGGCCTCGAAAGGGCAGAAGCCTGAATCGCGGAGCAGCAGCGTGTACCACCTTCGCGTGATGGACCTTTCCGAGCCCGGGCGGGCAAGAGCCGAGCTGGAGCGGATCGGCGCGGATGCGGCCGGGGTGGCCCGGATGATCGACAAGGCCGGGTTCCTGGCGATCCGGGTCGAGGGGCTCAAGGCGCCGGCGGCCAACATCCTCAAGCAGGAGATGCTCTCCCTGGGCGCGGACGCGGCCGTGGCCCGCGGGGTGGTGAACTGCTCGATCGAGCGGTCCGACGCCCTTATCCTGGGTACCCGGAAGCAGGTCCGACGGCTGATCCGAAAGCTTCGGCCCCAGCCGTTCGGCCTCAAAGCCCTGGCCGCCGAGCTCGAAGAGCTGCTGGTCCGGGAGGAACCCCAGGAGTTCCGGTGGCACGGCGGGGTGCTGCGCCTCGA
Organism: Deltaproteobacteria bacterium; assembly: GCA_013152215.1. Classification (GTDB taxonomy): domain Bacteria; phylum Desulfobacterota; class Deferrisomatia; order Deferrisomatales; family Deferrisomataceae; genus Deferrisoma. The sequence goes on along the minus strand of JAADGT010000283.1, from coordinate 4,233 downwards.
CGGCCGGCCCCTGGTCATGGGCATCCTGAACGTGACGCCGGACTCGTTCTCGGACGGAGGGGACTACTTCGACCGGGAAGCCGCCCTGGACCGGGCCCTACAGATGAAAGGGGCCGATCTGTTGGACGTGGGCGGCGAGAGCACCCGACCCGGCGCCCCGCCGGTATCCCAAGAGGAGGAGGAGCGCCGGGTGGTGCCGGTGATCGAGCATCTGGCTCACCGGGTGGGGGTGCCGATCTCGGTGGACACCTACAAGGCGGCGGTGGCCCGCCGGGCCGTGGAGGCGGGGGCCGCCCTGGTGAACGACGTGAGTGGCTTGCGGATGGATCCGGCCATGGCCGGGACCGTGGCCGAGCTGGGAGCGGGGCTGGTGGTGATGCACATGCGGGGGGATCCGCGCACCATGCAGTCGGACACCCGGTACGCGGACCTGGTGGGCGAGATCTTCCGGGCGCTGGAGGAGAGCGTGGACCGGGCCGTCGAAGCCGGGGTGCCTCGGGAACGGGTGTGGGTGGATCCGGGGATCGGGTTCGGCAAGAGCGCCGAGCAGAACCTGGTGCTGCTCCGGCGCCTGGAGGAGTTCCGGTCCCTGGGGTGCCCCGTGTTGGTGGGGGCCAGCCGCAAGTCGTTCATCGGCAGGACCTTGGGGATCGAGGACCCCAAGGATCGCCTCGAGGGATCCCTGGCCGCGGCCGTGGTGGCGGTGTGGAACGGGGCCCGGATCCTGCGGGTCCACGACGTGCGGGCAACCCGGCGGGCGGTCGACCTGGCGTGGGCGGCAAGCCGGGCCACGGAGGAGTAAGGGCGTGGGAGGCCTTTTGGGCGGGATCCGGGTGCAGGACGTGGTGGACGTCCTGCTCGTGGCCTTCGTGATCTACCGGATCTTTCTTCTGCTCAAAGGCACCCGTGCACTCCAGATCCTGGTGGGGCTGGCCATCCTGGTCGTCGCCTACGTGGCGAGCCAGGTGTTCGAGCTGTTCACCCTCCACTGGCTCCTCAACGCGTTCCTCTCGTCCATCATCCTCGTGGTGGTCGTCCTGTTCCAGAACGAGATCCGGCGGGCCCTGGCCCACGTGGGCATGAACCCGTTCCTGGGCACCCGCGAGGGGGCACAGGAGGCCGCGGTGATCGAGGAGCTGATGCGCACGGCCGTCAGCCTGGCCAACAAGCGTATCGGCGCCCTGATCGTGCTGGAGCGGGAGACCCGCCTGGACGACCACGTGGAGAAGGGGGTCACCCTCGACGCCCGGGTGTCCCGGGAGCTCCTCCAGGCGATCTTTCTGCCTTACTCCCCCATTCACGACGGTGCCGTGGTGGTGCGGGGCCGTCGCATCCTGTGGGCCGGGTGCCTCCTTCCACTGACCACCCGGTCCGACCTGGACAAGGACTTCGGCACCCGCCACCGGGCCGCCATCGGCCTGACCGAGGAGACCGATGCCGTGGTCATCGTGGTGAGCGAGGAAAGGGGCGCCATCTCGCTGGCCCTGAACGGCCGGGTCACCCGGGATCTGGACGGCGCGACCCTGCGCAAGGTGCTCCTGAACCTGTTCCGCGTGGGTGAGGCCGGCCGGTCGGAGCGGGTGCGGGGCCGGCCCAGAAGGGCGGAGGCCCGGACATGACCCTGCGCTGGCAGGCCTGGTTCACCGAGAACTGGGGGCTGAAGCTCCTGTCCCTGGGGTTCGCCGTGCTCCTGTGGATGTTCGTGGTGGGGGAGAAGCGTAGCGAGATCAGCCTGACGGTGCCCCTGGAGCTCACGGGTGTGCCGGCCGACCGGGTCATCGTGAGCCCGGTACCCGAGGCGATTCGGATCCGGGTGAACGGGCCCCGGACCCTGCTGGCCGCCATCGACCCGGACAAGCTCCGGGTCACCCTGAACCTGGACGGGATCCAGCCCGGAATCAGCGCCTTCGAGATCCTGCCCTCCCGGTTGAACCTGCCCCGGGGCGTGGACGTGACCTACATCTCGCCCTCGGTGGTGACCCTCGAGGCCGATCGCAGGGTGGAGAAGGTTCTCCGGGTCAAGCCTCGGATCCGGGGGGCTCCGGCCGAGGGGTTCGAGGTGGCCACGGTCCAGGTCGAGCCGGCCGAGGTGAAGGTGCAGGGGGCCGAGCGGGCCCTGCGCGACAGGAAGGAGATCCCCACGGAGCCGGTGGACATTACCGGCGCCACCGGCGGGGTGGTGCAGCCGGTGGGCTTGGCGTTGCCGGACCCCACCGTGCGGCCGGTCGATGTGTCCACGGTGCGGGTGTCCGTGTCCGTGCGGGAGGTGGTGGCCGAGAGGGAGTTCCTGGGGGTGCCGGTGGAGGTCGGCCCCGACGGAGGACGGGTGGTCCCCCCCGAGGTCCGGGTCAAGGTCCGGGGCCCTTTGCGGATCGTCTCGAAGCTCACCCCCGAGGACCTGCGGGCGTCGCCGGAGCCGGGCGGGCCCGGTGTGGCCCGGGTGCTGGTGGAGGCCCCACCCACCGTGGAGGTGATGGAGGTGGCTCCCCAGACGGTGGAGCGGCTGCCGCCGGAACCCGAGGACCTGCCGCCCCCGGCACCCCGCCCCGCACCGGCAGGGGAAAACGCGGCACCGACGAGCGAGTGACATCCGGGGCGCCCGGACGCCAACAACCAGCAGCCAAAGACCAACGGTCGCTTGCAAGTAACCTCGGGCTTTCGGCCCGCTTGAAGGCTGGAAAGCGATTAACCCGGCGACAAAATAGATGCGCCACCTCGGAGGGCGGGGCAAGGGACCTGCCTCCGGCCGGGCGCGAAGCCGGGCATTGAGATTCGCCGCGCAGGCACAGGACCAGAGAGCTGATTTCTGACGACTCGGTGGAATCCAAACCGTTTCGCGGTCCGAGCGTCAGAGGCGCTGCGCGGCGAGCTAAGGGGCCGCGCCCGGCTCTCCGACAGGTCCCTTGCCCCGCCGAGCAGGGAGCGATAGCGCCTGTTTATCCGCCGGGTTAATAAGGAGGGCTTTAGCCTTCTAGTCTCCCAGCCTTCTAGCTTTCTAACCGAAGTTGCTGAGAACACGACAGCGGCCAACAACCAGCAACCAAAGACCAACGGCCGCTTTTCTACAGGAGGACGGGGCAATGGTTCGAAAGCTGTTCGGAACGGACGGGATCCGCGGGGTCGCCAACGTGGAGCCCATGACGAGCGAGACCATGGTGCGGGTGGGGCGGGCCGCGGCCCACGTGTTCAAGGAGCGCAAGGAGGGGCGCCACCGGATCGTCATCGGCAAGGACACCCGGCTGTCGGGCTACATGCTCGAAAACGCCCTGGCCTCGGGCATCTGCTCGATGGGGGTGGACATCCTCCTGGTGGGTCCCCTGCCCACCCCGGGGATCGCGTTCATCACCTCGAGCATGCGGGCCGACGCCGGGGTGGTGATCTCGGCCTCCCACAACCCGTACCAGGACAACGGCATCAAGTTCTTCGACCGCGACGGGTTCAAGCTGCCCGACGAGGTGGAGGCCGAGATCGAGGCCCACGTGTTCAACGGCGAGCTCGACCACGTCCGGCCGACGGCAGAGGAGGTGGGCAAGGCGTTCCGGGTGGACGACGCGGTGGGCCGGTACGTGGTGTATCTGAAGGGCACGTTTCCGTCCCACCTCACCCTCGAGGGGATCCGAATCGTGGTAGACTGCGCCAACGGCGCAGCCTACCGGGTGGCGCCGGCGGTGTTCGAGGAGCTGGGGGCCGAGGTGATCCCCATCGGCGTGAACCCGGACGGCACCAACATCAACGCCGAGTGCGGGAGCCTCCACCCCGAGTGTGTGGCCGACGAGGTGCGCGCTCGGGGGGCCCACCTGGGCATCGCCCTCGACGGCGACGCCGACCGGGTGATCGTGGTCGACGAGCGCGGCAACGAGGTGGACGGCGACCACATCATGGCCATCTGCGCCCGCGACCTGGCCGAGCGGGGGCGGCTCAAGGGCGGGGCGGTCGTGGCCACGGTCATGAGCAACCTGGGCCTGGAGCGGTCCCTGGCCCAGGTGGGACTGGACCTGGTGCGAACCCAGGTGGGCGATCGGTACGTGGTAGAGCGGATGCGCCGCGACGGATACAACTTCGGGGGCGAGCAGTCGGGGCATCTGATCTTTTTGGACCACGCCACCACCGGCGATGGCGTGCTGGCCGCGCTCCAACTTCTTGGGGTGGTGGTGAACACCGGCCGACCCCTCTCCGAGCTGGCCCGGGTGATGGAGGCCGTGCCCCAGGTGCTCCAGAACGTGCGAGTGCGGG
>JAADGT010000374.1 GCA_013152215.1 Deltaproteobacteria bacterium | reverse complement strand
CTGGAATTCGACAAAGCTACGGATGTTCGGGGGGCGCGGCGAGCCAAGGAGCCGCGCCCGGCGCTCCAGCAGGCCCCATGCCCCCCGAGACCGTAAGGTGGCCCAAAGAGGCGTGGACATGCTTGGAACGCTGGGAGATCACGGATGTTTTTTAGGCTTCCTAGCCTCCCAGCCTCCTAGCGTCCTAGCCGAAGTTACTGTGAAGGCCTTTGCTTGACGGTTTTCGGGGCGCGTGGGTAGGCTTGCGCTCCCAGCATCCCGAGGACGGACAGCCGATGAACTCTAGCAAAGCGTCGAAGAAGGTGTCCACCCGCGTTCCGGTGCACCGGGGCCGGGTGGTGGATCTGGGGATCGAGCGGGTGCGCCTGCCTGACGATCGGACCCTGCTCCTTGAGGTGGTCCGCCACCCGGGCGGAGCTGCGGTGGTGGCGTTGGACGACCACGGCCGGGTCTGCCTGCTGCGCCAGTTTCGGCACGCGGCCGGAGGGTGGCTGTGGGAGCTGCCGGCCGGTAAGCTCGATCCCGGGGAGGAGCCGATCCGCACGGCCGAGAGGGAGCTGGCAGAGGAGGCGGGCCTGCGGGCCGGAAGATGGGAGAGCCTGGGATCGGTGCTGCCCACGCCCGGGTTCTGCGACGAGGAGGTGCACCTGTTCCTGGCCCGAGATCTGGAGCCGGTGCCCACCGCCCACGGCCTCCACGAGTGGATCGAGGTGCACTGGTGGGAGTTCGCCGAGGCGGTCGACCGGGCGGTTCGAGGGGAGCTCAGGGACGCCAAGACGGTGGTCGCGCTGCTGCGGGCCGCGGCCCGAGGGGGGGAGCCGTGAGCCGGCCCCTGCGGGTGGGGAGGATCGGGTTCGCCAACTGCACGCCCCTGTACCTGGCCCTGGAGGAGCTGGGGCTTTCGGGGGTGGAGTTCGTGGAGGGGGTGCCCACCGAGCTCAACCGCCTCCTTCGGGAGGGGGAGGTGGACCTGGCCCCGTCCTCATCGGCCGAGTACCTGGCCCGGCCCGAGCTCTACGGATTCCTGCCGGATCTGTCGATCTCCTCCATCGGCACGGTGGCCTCGGTGCTCCTGTTCAGCCGGGTGCCCCTGGATGCCCTGGGGGAGCGGCGGGTCGGGCTCTCCCCGGCCTCGGCCACCTCGGTCTGGCTGCTGCGGGTGCTCCTGGAGGGACGCCTGGGTCTCTCCCCCCGGTACTGCGAGCCTTCGAAGGACTGTGAGGCCGTGCTCTGGATCGGGGACCGGGCCCTCCGGGAGGCCCGGTCCGGGGGGTGGCCCCACCTCTACGACCTGGGCGAGCTGTGGTACCGCGCCACCGGCACCCCGTTCGTGTTCGCCCTGTGGATCTGCCGGCGCGACGCGTTCGCCCGGTGCCCGGACGAGGTGCGCCGGGTCTACCGGGCCCTGATCGAAGCCCGCCAGCGGGCCTACCGGAGCTTTCCCACCCTCGCCCGACAGGCCCCCGAGGCCACGTGGATGGGCGAGGGCGCCCTCCTCTCCTACTGGCAGACCATCTCTTACGACCTCACCGCCTGGCACCGTGAGGGACTGAGGCGGTTCGCCGAAGCGGTCGTCGCCCTGGGCCTTCTCCCCCGCGTGCCGGACCTCACCCCCCTACCGGTGGAAACGCCGGCCTGATACCGAGTTGCGTTCAAAGCCACTGGACCCCTGTGCAGAGGGGCAAGAGGCCTGCCGGAGAGCCGGGTTCGGCTCCTTGGCTCGCCGCGCAGAGCCGCCCGGCCGCCTGCCAGCCTAGCCGCCCAGCGGGCCGAAGGCCCGCCGAGCATAGACAAAAAGAAGCCCCCGGGGGAACGGGGGCTGGGGGAAGAGGCCTCGCGATAGGAGGCTCGGCGAACGGTCCATGTGGGGTGTGGGGCCGTTCGTTGGTGCAGATGGAAAGCAATCCTCGTGCCATCTTTCAACCTATTGGAATCACGATGTTCGGCTCTAGGGCCCCCGAAGGGCTGTGGCATTTGGCGCATTCCCACTGCGTGGGAATCCGCGCCCCCGGAGGGGTGTTCCCCCAAAAAAGACCGGGGCCCGAAGGCCCCGGTCATCCCCGTTGGGAGGGGGGAAGAGGCAAAAAGATCAGCCCTTGGGCTTGGGAAGCACCTGCTCGAACGCGTCCTCGTCCATCAGGGCACCCTGGGCCACCAGCTGACGGTACTTGAGGAAGTCGATCACGTCCTCGCCGGTCATCTTCCGGGTGCTGAACGCGGTGAAGCCCAGGAAGGCCTCGCACATCATGTTGGCCGCGAGCCAGTGCCGGTTCGCGAGCTTGGCCTGGTCCCAGAAGAACTTCTTCTTGGCCCGGATCATGTCGATGGACATCTGGAGGCAGCCCGGGAACAGGTTGGCGAACCGCCAGATGATCTGATTCACCTCCTTGTCCAGGAGCTCGAAGTCCACGGTGCACGACTTGACGAGCTCCTTGGCCTTCTTGGCCTCGTCGCCGGTCTTGAACTCGCCGTACACGATCTCGCCGTCGCGCACGTACTCCTCGGTGACCACCTGGGGGTTGCGGATGAACTGGCCGTCGGCCGTCTTGAGCACCGGCACCACCTTGGAGATCAGGCCCTTGGCCTTCATCTTGTAGGCCGACCACAGCTCGCACGAGATGCAGTTCCACATGGCGTCCTCCATGGTCAGGAACCACGGGAGGAAGTCCGTGGAACCGCCCACGGGCGCCGAGCCGTGCTTGGGGCCGGCCTGACCGTACACCGCCAGGTCCGAGCTGACCGCCAGGTCGCAGGCCATGCCGATCTCCTGGCCTCCGGCCACCCGCATGCCGTTGACCCGGCAGATCACGGGCTTCTTGCAATCGAGGATGGAGTCGACCATCAGGTTGAACAGGTCCATGTACTCGCCGTACTCGTTGGGCCGGCGGGAGTAGTACTGGGAGTACTCCACGGTGTTCCCGCCGGTGCAGAAGGCCTTGTCGCCCGCTCCGGTGAACACCACGGCCACCACCGACCGGTCGCCCGAGGCGGCCTTGAACCCGGCGATCACGCCCTTGACCATCTCGGTGGTGTACGAGTTGTACTGCCTGGGGTTGTTCAGCGTGATCCAAGCCACGTACAGGTCGGGCACCACGTTGCCGTCGGGATCGACCAGGGGCTTCTTCTCGTACACGGTGCACGGCGGCTCCGTGCCCCAGTACTCGCCCTTGAACAGGCCGTGGTCCTTCATCTCGTTGTCGCGGGGCAGCCAATCGAGGCTCATTCTTCTCTCCTTTTGTCTAGGATCGGTCAACGGTCGACGGTCAACAGTCTGCGGTCAGGGGGCAGGGGCCCGTTCGTTCCCCGGCTGCTGGGTTTCGGCTTTTCGAGCCTCCCAGCCTCCTAGCTTCCTAGCCTTCCAGCCTCTAGAAGTCCGGCTCCAGGATCACGCGCTTCTCCAGCTTGCGGTGGTGGGCCGCCTCGAACACCTCCTGGATCTGGCTCATGGGCCGGGTCTCGATGAACGGCTCCACCTGCACCTTGCCGGCCTGCACCAGCTTCAGCACCTCGGGGTAGTACTTGGGCAGGCAGCCCCAGGTGCCCACGATCTCGGCGTCGAAGGCCATGAGCCGCGAGAGCATGTACTCCACCTTGGCCGGGGTGTACCCCACCACCACCATCCGGCCCACGAACGACAGCAGCGCGAGCCCCAGCTCCTGGCCCGGCTTGGTGCCGGAGACCTCGAAGATCTTCCAGCCCCAGTTGTGGGGGAGGCCGTTCTGCTTGGCGATGGCCTTGAGCTCGCCGGCCACCTCCTTGGGGCTCTTGTTGAGGGGGTTGATCGTGGCGTCGGCTCCGTACTGCCGGGCCCGCTCCAGCTTGGCGTCGTCGATGTCGAGCCCCACCACGAACGAGGCGCCGAACGCCTTGGCCATCTGGGTCATGTAGATGCCGACCCCGCCGGCACACCCGATCACGATCACCCGGTCGCCGGGCTTGAGGTCGCCGCGCACCGCGGCCTGGTAGGGGGTGGTGACCGCGTCCGCGATGACCGCGTAGTGGGACAGGGGCTTGTCGCGGTTCTCGATCACGCACAGGTCGCGGTACGGCACCACGATGTGGCTGGCGTATCCGCCGTAGACGCCCAGGCTGTTGCCGGGCATCTTCTGGGCCAGGCAACGGTTGCCCCGGCCGGCCTTGCAGATGTCGCACTCCCCGCAGGGCATCACGGCCGGGATCAGCACCTCCTTACCCACCCAGTCGGACGGGCCGGCCACCACGGTGCCGCTGATCTCGTGGCCCAGCACCAGGGGGGGCGGGTTCACCGTGGGAACGCCCTGGTAGAAGTAGGAGAGGTCGGTGTGGCACACGCCGCAGCCCGCCACCTCCAGCCCTCGGCGAGCTCGGGCACGTCCAGCTCCACCCGCTCCAGCACCCCGGGGGTGCCCGCCTTGGGGTCGCCGGCCTTGGTCATCTGCCAGGCTTGGATCTTTTCGGGAACGCTCATGGCTCGTCTCCTCCTTACGGGAAAAGGGTGGGCCCCGAAATCCGTCTGTCGGGTTCAGTCCCCCGGCCACGCTCCGGCGGCCAGGGCCTCCACGAAGGTGTCCACGGTCTCCACCCGGAACAGGGGCCACAGGGGGCTGTTCCGGTAGAGCGAGAGGCAGGCCTCATGGACCTCGCGTTTGTGGGCGGCCGAGGCGTCCTCCAGAATCACGGCCCGGAAGTCGTGGGCCAGGGCGTCCAGGGCCGTGGTCAGCACGCAGTAAGGAGTGGTGATGCCGGCCACCACCACCGTGTCCACCCCCTGGAGCCGCAGGGTCTGGTCCAGGTCGGTCTTGTAGAACGCGCTGAACCGGCGCTTGGGCAGCCGGATGTCCGACGGCCGGGGGTCCAGCTCCGGGATCACCTCGGCCCCCGGCGTGCCTCGCAGGGCGTGGGGCTGCATCCTCCCCCCGAACAGGAAGTCCCCGGGCAGGAACGAGTCGTTGGCGAACACCACGGGCGCTCCGGCTCGTCTGCACGCCTCCGCCGCCCGCCGCACCGCCGGCACGATCGCCATGCCCTCGGCCGCGACGGCCGTGTGCCGGTGGGTCTTGAGGTTGTCCACCAGCATGTCCACCACCACCAGCGCCGGCTTCACGGACCGGCCTCCAGGCCGAGGATCCGGGCCGCGTTCTCCCCCAGGATCGCCCGTTTGGCCGGTTCGGACAGGGGAAGCCGCCGGATCGCCTCCACGTTCGCCCGAATCCCGGGGTTGCCCGGCCAGTCGGAGCCGAACACCACCTTCCGGTGGATCCGCTCCAGGTCCGGAAAGTACTCCAGCAGCTTCTTGGGAGGCAGCCCCGAGACCTCCAGGTACAGGTTCGGGTGCAGCCCCGCCAGGAACGCCGCGCGGTCGTACCAGAACCCCCGGCCGCCGTGGACCATCAGCAGCGTCAGGTCGGGGAAGTCCACGGCCACCTCGTCCAGAAACAGGGGGTCTCCGAACTTCAGCTTGGCCCCTCGGAACACGCTGGACCCGGTGTGCACCATGACCGGCCAGCCCAGCTCCTGGCACGCCGCGTACAGCGGGTAGAGCTCCCGGGCGTTGGGGTAAAAGTGCTGGTACGTCGGGTAGAGCTTCAGCCCCCGGAACCCCTGGTCCGCCAGCCGCCGCACCTCCTGGTCGGGCCGCGGGGTGACCCAGGGGTTCAGGTTCGCGAACAGGATCAGGCGGCGACACCCTCCGAACCGCTCCCGCACGTACTCGTTCGTGGTGACGCCGGTGACCCGGGGGCTGATCTCGGGCAGCCCCACCGCGTAGTCCACCCCCTCCCGCTCCAGGTACGCGTCGAACGCCTGGGGTCGCAGAAGGGCGTCCCAGTCCCCCCGGCCGTCCCAGAAGCTGTCGCAGAACTCGGCCGCGATCGGCTCCAGGTGCTCCCGGGCGGCCAGGTGGACGTGGAAGTCGATGATCATGGGGTTGCCGGGTGAGTTCGGCCGTCGGTCAGCGGTGCTTCCACTCGGGCCGGCGCTTTTCCAGGAACGCTTGGAGGCCCTCTTTCGCGTCCTCGGTGGTCATCAGGTCGTGGAGGTACACCTGCTCCACCCGGGACAGCGCGTCGGCGAACGGCAGGCCCTTTGCGGTGCGGATGGCCTTTTTGGTGGCCCGGAGCACCGGGCCGGACAGGGTGGTGAACACCCGCAGGAACTTGCCGAACTCCTCATCGAACGCGTCCAGCGGAACCACCTTGTTCACGAGGCCCAGGCGCAGGGCCTCGTCCGCCCGGATCGTCTCGCCGCCCACGATCAGCTCGAAGGCCCGCTTGTCCGGGATGAGCCGGGGCAGCACCACCGCGGCCAGGGGCGGGAACACGCCCACCTTCACCTCGGGCTGGCCGATCTTCATGTTGTCGGCGGCCACGATCATGTCGCAGAAGATCGCCAGCTCGCATCCGCCGCCCAGGGCCGCGCCCTTGACCGCCGCGAGGGTGGGGATCTCGAGGGCGTCCAGGTGGTGGAAGATCTCGTGGAACACCTCGACCATCTTCTCCACCTTGTCGGGGGTGTGGTCGGCCACGTCCACCCCGGCGGAGAACGCCTTGTCCCCCTCGGCGGTGACCACCAGGGCCCGCACCTCCAGCTCGCGGGACTTCACCGCGGCCAGGGCGTCGTTGAGCTCCTCCATGGTGGGGATGTCCAGCACGTTGTACGGCGGCCGGTTGATCGAGATCCACGCGGCCCCATCGGCATCCCAGGTCTTGATGAATTTGTAGTCGGACATTTCCTTCCTCCCTTGGGTCGGCGCTGTCGGCTCGGCGGCCGGCGGCTAGGCGGCCCGGGTTTCCGGCCTTCCAGCCTCCCAGCCTTCTAGCCTTCCAGCCTAGATGTACTGCCCTCCGTCCACCTTGATCACCTCGCCCGTGATGTGGCGGCCGCACTCCGAGGCCAGGAAGGCCACGAGCCAGGCCACGTCCTCGGGCTTGCCGGCCCGCTTCACGGCCGACTCGTTGATGGCCGCCTCGCGGAACTCGGCCGGCATGCTCTCGCCCATCTCGGTCAGGATGAACCCGGGGGCGATGGAGTTGCAGGTGATGCCGTACTTCCCGAGGTCCTTGGCCGCGGCCTTGGTGAGCCCGATCACTCCGGCCTTGGCGGCCGAGTAGTTGGTCTGGCCGAACTTGCCCCGCAGGCCGTTGATCGAGGTGATCGAGAGGAACCGGCCCCACTTCTGCTCCCGGAAGATCGGGGCCGCGGCCCGCAGATAGTTCCAGGTGCCCTTCAGGTCCACGTCGATCACCCGGTCGAACTGCTCCTCGCTCATCTTCCACAGGACGCCGTCCCAGTTCATGCCGGCGTTGGTGACCAGGATGTGGAGCCCGCCCAGCTCGGCCACCACCTTGTCCACCATGGCCTGGGCGTCCGAGAAGCTCGCCACGTCGGCCTGCACGGCCAGGCCCCTGCGGCCCAGAGCCTCCACCTCCTTGACCATCTTCTCCGCCTCTTCGGCGCTCTTGCGGTAGTTCAGGGCCACGTCCGCCCCCTGGCGTGCCAGGGTGCGCACGATCTCCGCTCCGATCCCCCGCGTGCCACCCGTGACGATGGCCACCTTTCCGGTCAGGTCGATCATGGTTTCCTCCTTTGGAAAACTTCGGTCGACGGTTTTCGGTCTTTGGTCTGCAGTCTTCGGTCCACGGTTGCCCTGCCCGGACCCTCCGGCGACGGAGACTCCTCCCCCCCACGACCGAGGACCGAGGACCGTGGACCGCCGTTACGACTCCCGGCGGATGATCATGGCCATGGTGGACCCGCCGCCGCCGCAGATCGAGGCGATGCCCAGCTCCTTGTCCAGGCGCTTGAGCGCATGGTACAGGGTCACGATGATCCGGGCGCCCGAGCAGCCGGTGGGGTGACCCAGGGCGATGGCGCCGCCGTGGACGTTGAGCTTGGACCGGTCCCAGCCCAGCATCCGCTCGTTGGCGATGATCTGGGCGGCGAACGCCTCGTTCACCTCGATCAGGTCCATGTCGTCCAGGGTCATGCCGGCGCGCTCGAGCGCCCGGGGGATCGCCACGCCCGGCCCCTCGCCCATGTACCGGCCGTCCACCGCGGTCTGGGTGTACTCGACCACCGAGAACAGGGGCTTCAGGCCCTTCTCCTCGGCCTTCTCCCGGGTCATCGCCACCAGGAACGCGGCGCCGTCGGTCAGGCCGCACGAGTTGCCGGCGGTCACCGAGCCGTCCTTCTTGAACGCGGGGGGCAGCTTGGCCATTTGCTCGACGCTGACCTCGTAGCGGATGGACTCGTCCTTGTCGAACACGATCTCCGGGGTCTTGCGGGTGCCGGGCACCGTGACCGGGGTGATCTCCTCGTCGAACCACCCGTTCTTCTGTGCCTTGGCCGCCTTGCGGTGGCTGTCGGCCGCGAACTCGTCGAGCTCCCTGCGGCTGAGGCCGTACTTCTCCACCAGGTTCTCGGCCGTGAGCCCCATGGACAGGTCCGCGATTGGATCGTGGGAGTCGCTCCAGCCGTCCTCGATGGTCACCGGCCCCATGCGGAAGCCCTTCCACCGGTACCCCTTGATCAGGTGCGGGATCGTGGACATGCTCTCCATGCCGCCGCACAGCACCACGTCGGCCTGGCCCACCTGGATCAGCTGGGTGGCCAGGCTGATGGCCTTCATCCCGGCCGGGCAGGCCTTGTTGATGGTGACCCCGGGCACGCTTTGGCCCACCCCGCCCTTCAGGGCGGCGGTGCGGGCCGGGTTGACATGGTTGCCCGCCTGGCGGCACGAGCCGATGATCGCGTCGTCCACCTCGTCGCCCGAAACGTTGGCGCGCCGAAGGGCCTCGCGGATGGGGAACGAGGCCATGTCGTACACCTTCATGTCCTTCAGGGTGCCTCCGAACCGGCCCATGGGCGTGCGGACGGCGCTCACGAAAACCACGTCGCTGAGTTGGCGCATTGCTCTCTCTCCCTCGTTGGGCACCCAGGGGTGCTGGTTATCGGACGGCGGTTTGGGACTTCGGCCCGCTTGGAGGCTGGAAAGCTGGAAGGCTAGGAGGCTAGAAGGCTTGAAACCCTCCGTGATCCCCCAGCATTCCAAACGTGACCACGCCTCTTTGGTGTCACCTCACGGTCTCGGAGGGCATGGGGTCTGCTGGAGAGCCGCGTGCGGCCGGAAGCAGGCCCCATGCCCCCGCTAAGCTGCACGGGAGTCGGTGCAATTTTTTCCGGTCTTCCGTCGGGGGCCCAACGGCACGCGGATCACCCGCGTGCCGTGGATCAAGCCGAGGCCCTCTGCTTCACGATGGGCACGGGCTCGTCGGGCACCGTGTCCGGAGGAGGCGCGCCGACTACCTTCTGCACCGCTCCGAACCGGGGTGGGCACGCCTCCAGGCAGGTGCCGCACTTGATGCACGCCTCCTGGTCCACCACGTGCACCAGCCCCTTGCCGCCGGCGATCGCATCCACCGGGCAGCGCTTGGCGCACATCATGCAGGCCCGGCACTTGTCCGGATCGATGTAGTAGGTGGGCGCCTGGGCCAGGAGCTCCGCCACCTCCTCCGGGGTGAAGGGGTTCTCCTTAGCCCCCTCAGGGTTGCCCTTGCGCGCCAGCTTCTCCCGGGCCGCCAGCTTCAGGTACGGCACCAGCCGGGCCACCTCGGCCAGCTTCGTCCGCGCCTCCTCCGGGTCGAGGCCCTCGCCCTCGGCCAGGGGACCCAGTTCGCGAATCTCGCGGCTGAACTCGTTCATCAGCTCGGCGAACCGGTTGCCCTCGCCCGAGGAGAGCTCCTCCATCCGCACCCGTGCCGGGTTCAGCCCCACGTGCTCCAGCAGGCGCCGGGTGAGGTGGACCATGTTCAGGGCGTAGAAGTTGCCGTGGGTGATGTAGTGGCACTCCCCCAGGTAGCACCCGCCGATGAACACGCCGTCGGTGCCGTTGAGGAACGCCCGGAAGAGGAACGACATGTCCACCCTTCCGGAGCACATCACCCGGATCAGCTTGATGTCCGTCGAGTATTGGAGACGGGAAACTCCCGCCAGGTCCGCAGACCCGTACGCTCACCAGTTGCACACGAAGCCGAGCAGCTTGGGCTTGAACCGCATCGCGCTCATGGAACTCCTCCGTTCTGGGCCTTCGGCCCGCGGGAAGGCTGGAAGGCTAGAAAGCTGGAAGGCTAGGAGGCCGGGAGGCGAGAAACCTCCTTGATCTCCGAGCCCTGCGCCAGCACCTCACGCCACCTCGGGCAGCTCCTCGTCGCCCCCGGCCTGGCCCTCGGCCGTGCCGGTCAGGGCGTCCACCTGCGCCTCCAGGGCCTCGTTCCGGTAATGCTTCAGGTAGATCGCGCCGGTGGGGCACACCGCGTTGCACAGGCCGTCGCCCTTGCACAGCACCGGGTTCACCACGGCCTTCTTCCCCTGGCGCGTGGTCCTCAGGTCGATCGCACCGTACTCGCACACCTCGGCGCACGCGCCGCACCCGATGCACCGCTTCTCCTCCACGTCGCACACCGAGCCCGAGGCCACCACCGTGTCGTTCGCCAGCAGCACCACCGCCCGGCCTGCCGCGCCGTATGCCTGGTTGATCGCCTCCGGAATGTGCTTGGGGTAGTGGGCCATGCCGCACAGGTACACGCCCTCCGCCCCGAAGTCCACGGGCCGGAGCTTCACGTGGGCCTCCTGGAAGAACTTGTCCGGGCTCAGGTTCGCCTTGAATAGCTTTGCGATGTGGCCGCGGTCCTCCGCAGGCACCACCGCCGCGGCGAGCGCGAGCAGGTCTGCGTCGATCGCCAGATCGGTCTCCAGCACCGGGTCCCACACCATCACCCGGATCCGCTCCCGGCCGCCTTCCTCGATCCGCTCCACCCGCGGGGCCCGCTCCGGCTCGTACCGGATGAACCGCACGCCCTTCTGGGAGGCCTCGCGGTACCGGTCCTCCCGGAACCCGTAGGTGCGCATGTCCCGGAACAGGATGTACACGTCCCGGTCGGGGTTCTCCTCCTTGAGCTTCAGGGCGTTCTTCACCGAGTGGCTGCAGCAGACGCGCGAGCAGTAGTTGCGCTCCTCGTTGCGGCACCCCACGCACTGGATCATCACCACGGTCTCGGCCTGCCGCACCCGGTCCTCGCCCCGGGCGATCGCCCCCTCCAGCTCCAGGTTCGTCAGGACCCGGTCGGTCTCGCCGTAGAGGTACTCGGTGGGCCGGTACTCCTCGGCCCCGATCGCCACCACGGCCGCTCCGTGGGCGATCTCCTCGGTTCGGCCGTCGGCGGTCTCGACCCGGGTCACGAAGTTGCCCACATAGCCCGTGGCCTCCACGATCCGGGCGCCGGTGTGCACCTGGATCAGGGGGTGGCGGTACACCTTCCGGATCAGGTCCTGGACGAACGCCTGCACGTCCAGGCCGTCCAGGGTGTGGTGGAGGCGCCGGGCCACGCCGCCCAGCTCGTCGGTCTTCTCCACCAGGTGCACCCGGTAGCCCTGCTGGGCGATGCTCAACGCCGTGGTCATGCCCGACACCCCGCCCCCCACCACCAGGGCGGTCTTGTTCACCGGCAGCTCGAACTCCTCCAGGGGCTCCAGGCGCGCCGCCCGGGCCACCGCCATCCGGATGATCTCCCGGGCCTTCCGGGTGGCCTCCTCCTTCTCGCGGGAGTGCACCCACGAGCAGTGCTCCCGGATGTTGGCCATCTCGAAGTAGTACTGGTTGATCCCGGCCTCCCGCAGGGTGTCGCGGAACAGGGGCTCGTGGGTTCGGGGGGTGCAGGCCGCCACCACCACGCGGTTGAGCTTGTGCTCCTGGATCGACTGGGCCAGGCGCTGGGCCGCGTCGGTCGAGCAGATGAAGATGCTCTCCTCGGCGTGCACCACGTTCGGAAGGGTCTTGGCGAACTCCACCGTGCCGGGGATGTCCACCACCCGGCCGATGTTCGCCCCGCAGTGGCACACGTACACGCCCACCCGCGGCTCCTCGTCGGAGACGTCCCGCTCCAGCGGGTAGACCCTCTCCTTCACGAGCTTGCCCCGGCGCTTGGCCAGGAGCTCGCCGCACTGGCTCCCCGCGCCGCTCGCGCTCACCACCGCCTCGGGGATGTCCAGGGGGCCCTGGAACGCCCCGCTCACGAACACGCCGGGCCGGGCGGTCCTCATCGGGTTGGCCGGGGAGATCCGGCAGAACCCGTGCTCGTTGAGATCGATCCCGAAGGTTTCGGCCAACCGCTCGGCGTCCTGGGGCGCGCTCAGGCCGATCGAGAGCACCACCAGGTCGAACTCCTCCTCCCGAACCCCCTCCGGGGTGGTGTAGCGCACCACCACGTTGTGGGTCTCGGGGTCCTCGCGCACGATCGTGGCGTAGCTGCGGATGAACCGCACCCCGGGCAGGGCGGCCGCCCGCTGGTAGAACCGCTCGAAGTCCTTGCCGTAGGACCGGATGTCGTTGTGGAACACCGTGCACTCGGCGTCGGCGTCGTGGTCCTTGGTGAGGATGACCTGCTTCTGGGTGTAGGTGCAGCACACCGCCGAGCAGTAGCTGTTGGCCCCCTCGGTGACCTGCCGCGAGCCCACGCAGTGGAGCCATGCGATCTTGTGCGGGTGGCGGCCGTCCGAGGGCCGCAGGATCTCGCCCTCGTTCGGGCCGGTGGCGCACATGATCCGCTCGAAGTCCAGGCTGGTCACCACGTTGGGGTACTCCCCGTACCGGTACTCCGGCTTGCGCCTCGGGTCGTACGGGCTGAACCCGGGCGCGAGGATCACCGCGCCCACCTTGATCGTCACCTTCTCGGGCTTCTGGTTGAAGTCGATCGCCCGGGCCTTGCACACCTCCACGCAGATGCGGCACTTCTTCTCTTTGAGGTACAGGCAGCTCTGGTCGATGTACGGCACCAGCGGGATCGCCTGGCCGAAGTAGATGTGCACCGCCTTGCTCAGGGAGATGCCCTGGTTGAACTCGTCCGGGTACTCCACCGGGCAGTACTCGGCGCACACCCCGCAGCCGGTGCACCGGTCCTCGCGCACGTACCGGGGCTTCTTCACCAGGGTCACGGTGAAGTCCCCTGCCTCGCCCTCCACCTCGGCCACCTCGGCGTAGGTGATGATCTCGATGTTCGGGTGCCGGTGGCACTCCACGAACTTGGGCGACTCGATGCACATGGAGCAGTCGTTGGTGGGGAAGGTCTTGTCGAGCTGCGCCATGCGCCCGCCGATGGACGGGGCCTTGTCCACCAGGTACACCTTGAACCCGGCCGTGGCCAGGTCCAGGGCGCCCTGGATCCCGCTGATGCCGCCCCCCACGATCATCACGTCACCGAACTCCCGGTTTCCCAGGAGCCTTTGGATCTGCTGAACGCGCTCCAGTGCTTCGCTGCTCACGATGTCCCTCGTAAGGCCCGCTTCGCGGGCCGCTGGAAAGCTGGAATGCCAGGAGGCGGAAAAGCGAGGCTCACAGCGCCTCGGCCAGCACCTCCACGAGGTCCTTCACCACCAGGGGTTCGTCCTCCCCCAGCCCCAGGCGGCTGTCCTCGAAGTTGGCGATGCAGTAGGGGCACGCCGTCACCAGCACCTGGGCCCCGGCGTCCAGCGCCTGGCGCACCCGCAGCTCCGAGAACCGCTCCGCCTTGGGCGTGTCCATCCAGATCCGGCCACCCCCGCCCCCGCAGCACAGGCTGTCGATGCCCGTGTCCGGCATCTCCACCAGCTCCAGGCCCGGCACCCGCCGAAGGAGCTCCCGAGGCGGGTCGAAGATGCCGTTGTGGCGGCCCAGATAGCACGGGTCGTGGTAGGTCACCCGTCCGGCGTACCCGCCCCCGAGCTCTAGCCGCCCGTCCCTTACCAGCTCGAGGAGATACTCGCTGATGTGCACCACCTCGAAGTGCACCATGAACTCCGGGTACTCGTTCCGGAACGTGTGGTAGCAGTGGGGTGAGTTCACCAGCACCCGCTTCACCCCTCGGTCGATGAACGCCTTGATGTTCTGCCGGGCGAGCTTCTTGAACAGCTCCTCGTCCCCGGCCTTGCGGATGCTCTCCCCGCAGCAGGTCTCGGCCTCGCCGAGGATCCCGAACCGGACTCCGGCCTTCTGCAGCAGCTTGGCCGTGGCCACCGCCACCTTCCGCAGGCGGCGGTCGTAGGCGAAGTAGCACCCCGTGAAGTACAGGAGCTCCATGCCCTCTTCGTACGCAGGCACCCCCAGGCCCTCGGCCCAGGCGGCCCGGTCCTCCCGGGGCTCCCCGAACGGGTTGCCCTGGGTGCTCAGGTTCCCGCTCACCGCTCGCACGGGCCGCACGTTCTCCGGGAACACGCCGTACTCCGTGGCAAGCCGCCGCAGGGCCATCCCGGAGTCGATCTGCCGCACGTCCCGGGGGCACCGCTGGGGGCACCGGCCGCAGGTGGTGCACCGCCAGATCTCCTCGTTCTCGATCTCGGTCATGCCGAACGCGGCCTGGCGCACGATCTTTCGCATGCGAAACCGGCGCACCCGGTTCCACGGGCACACCACGTCGCACATGCCGCACTGGAAGCAGTTCTGGAACGCCTCGCCCCCGCTCGTGCGGATCAGCTCACGGATCTCTCGGTAGTCGGCTACGTTTTCCATTGTAACGTCGGTCGTCGGTCGTCGGTCGTCGGTCAATGGTTGGGGCCTTCGGCCCGCTGGGCAGCTCGGCGGCCGGGCAGCCGGGCGGCTCTGGGGTTGCTGGAGGGGCAAGGGGCCTGCCGGAGAGCCGGGCGCGGCCTCATTCCTTGCCCGCGATCCGGGCGACCGCGTCGAGCACCTTGTCCAGCCCGTACTCGTCCGCCAGGGCCTCCAGGCCGATCTCCAGCTCGTCCGGGCCCTCCTCGCCCGCGGCTACCTCTTCCTCCCGCACCTCGTAGGTCAACGCGTCCACGCGGCACACCGCCACGCACACCGGCTCCTCCAGCTCCGGCGTGGACTCGCACATGTCGCACTTCAGGGGAAGCTTGGAGTCCGGCTCGTAGAAATAGTCGCGCGACGGACAGATGTTCCCGCAGAAGGCGCACTCGGGGTACTCCTTCCCCTGCAGCACGTAGGCGTGGCGGCCCGCACACTCCGCCGGGGTGTAGGCCACCGAGCGGATGGGGAAGTAGATGTCGTTCAGCTCGTCGAACACCACGCGGATCCGAGAGCGCGCCGGGTTCGCGCTGCTGTAGCGCGGCTTCGCGTGGAACGCCGAGCACGCCAGCTCGCACGCTCGGCACCCGATGCATTTGTCCGGATCCACCTTGATCGTCTTGATGATGCGTTTCTCCGTCATGGCTGACTCCGAGTGAGGCTGGAAGGCTAGAAGGCTAGAAAGCTAGAAGGCTGGAAGGCTGAAAATCATTTTTTGCCTCCTAACGCTTCACCTCGATCTGCCTCGTGGTTCCGAAGTCCGCAGGGCATTGGGTCTGCGGGGCAGGGGTCAGAGGACAGATTTCAGCGGCCAGATGGTCTCCCCCCGACTTCGCTTTGGGGACCGTTTTCGTCCTTTCTCTGGTTTCTGTCTTCTGATTTCTGAAATCTGATCCCCGATTACGCCGAGATGTCCTGGAACACCGGCTCCCGGTCGTCCTCCGACAGGATCCCCCGCCGCACCAGGTCCTCGGCCACGTCGGCCAGCCCCAGCTTCTCCAGGGTTCCGATGGTCGGGATGCCGTCCTGGGTCCACCCCTTGAACGTGTAGTAGTCGCTCAGGACCTTCTGCTCCTTCTCCGGGTCTCGGATCTGCCAGTGGTCCTCCGGCGGGCGCTCGTCCTTCCGCCGCAGCCCCCGGCGCACGTTGATCGCCCGGATCAGGTTTCGGTTTCGCCGGGCCACGTTCCAGAGCTCCTGGGGCGTCAGCTCGATCCCGGCGGCCGCCGCGATGAACTTGGGCAGGTTGTAGATGTGGTACGGCGGCTGCCCCCCGAACTGGCCCCGGAACGACGAGAGGAACGCGCACATCCCGATCGCGTCGTCGATGTAGTGCATGGTCTCGTTCCAGTCGCAGATGTGTACGGCCGCCTCCAGCGGGGGATGGGTCCTGGGCTCCCACTCCAGGTACCACTTCTTGAACCGTTCCGGCGCCGCCTCCCACCGCTTCACGAACTCCTCCCGCTCCTTTTTGTCCGCGATGGGCACCTGCGGGTACGAGCCTTCGATCTGGGTGATGTTCATCTTCTCGCCCGTCGCGTACATCAGGAAGTACGGGAAGTTGATCATCTTCAGCTTCAGGGGCACCTGCTCGAACTTCTTCATCGTGTTGTGGTCGTACTCCTCCGCGCCCCGTCCGATCTGCCGAGCCGCGTGGTACACCCCGTTCGCCAGGGCGTCACCCACCCCCTCGCGCCGCACGATCTTCTCCAGCAGGTAGAAGAACCGGTCCCCGTTGTCCTCCGGGAAGCCCGGCAGGTCCTCGTCCGTCAGGATGCCCGCCTCGTACAGCTCCACCGCGAACGCCAGCACCTGGGGGGTGGAGAACCCGTCGAGCCCGTAGGCCTGGGTCTTCGCCAGGATCTGGTAGTTGAAGTCGATCTCCTTGTACGCCGCCATGGCGTAGGTCAGCTTGCTGTAACACTTCTGGAAGTAGGTCTCGTGGCCGGGCACCTTGATGGCCTGATGGCAGTCCTTGGGGCAGTTGTAGCACCCGGTCCAGCGCAGCCGGACGCTCTCGCTGATCTTCTTCCAGCGCTCCTCGCGCTCCTTGTTCCAGAACCCCTTGATCCGCTTGCGGGCGTTCCCCCAGGCGAAGTTGTCCACGTGGAACTCTTCGTCGTCCTCGTGGGCCATGATGTCGCCCGTGAACGGGTTCTCGGAGATCGCCTTGAACATGTCGAGTGAGAGCTGAAAGATCTTCTCGGGCTTGGCCAACTGCAGGTCCTGGGTGCCCCGCACGGCGATGGCCTTGAGCCGTTTGTCCCCCATCACCGCGCCCACGCCCCGCGAGGCGCTGGCGCTCGAGTGCTCGATGGTGGCCATGTACACCCGGTTCTCCCCGGCCAGGCCGATGGCCGCCACCTGGGCCTCGGGCACGCCCAGCTCCTCGCGGATCAGACGGGCCGTCTCCTGGGCGCCTTTGCCCCGCAGGTGGGTGGCGTCGCGCAGCTCCACCTTGTCGTTGTGGATCCACAGGTACACGAGGTCCGGGGCCTTGCCCCGGAACACGATCTGGTCGTACCCGGCGTGCTTGAGCTCGGGGCCGAAGAACGCGCCGAAGATCGAGTGGGCGTAGAGGCCCGTCTGGGGGGAGATGGTGTTCACCACGGTGCGGTTGGCACCCGGCACCGGGGTGCCCACCAGCAGCCCGGCCGTGAAGATGAGCAGGTTCTCCGGATCGAAGGCCTGCACTTCGGGACCGACCCGGTCCCACAGGATCTTGGCGGCCGTGCCCTGGCCGCCGAGGAACATCTCGGTCCAAGAGGGGTCGGTGGGCACCTTCTCGATGCTTCCCCGGGTCAGATCGACCTCCAGACGAAAGCCTGTTTCCGCGTACCGCATGGCACTCCCTCTTCGGTTTTCGATGCCGTGCTCTTTGGGGGCCCGCCCGGTGCGGTGATGTTGTCACCCCGGCGGGAACCGTCAAGCCGAAAACGACTTTTTCCGGGCCCTTTCCCCGCTGCAATCCATATGCCAACCGGAAGGTTGATGCCGATTCCCCAGAAGGGCGCTCGAGCCCCGAGGTGCTGGTAAAAGTTAACCGTTTTCTGGGTAAACTCTGATCGAATCCGGCCCCGCGGCGCGGGACAGAAAAGGCGCCGCACGCGGCGGCGCCTGGAAGTTCCCTCAGGCCCCTGCGGGGCCCGGCAGCGGGGAGGGTAACGTCCGGTGGTCCGGGGCTCATTGCCGGCGGCGGGGCATGGGGCCTGCTTCCGGCCGGGCGCGAGTGCAGCATCCGATCGCCGCGCCTTCGCATGCCGTCGTCGGAGCCGCTTGTTCGGGCGGCGACAGCGGAGGGCCCTGGAATTCGACAAAGCTACGGATGTTCGGGGGGCGCGGCGAGCCAAGGAGCCGCGCCCGGCACTCCAGCAGGCCCCATGCCTCACGAGACGGTGAGGTGACGCCAAAGAGGCGGGGTCATACTTGGAACGTTCTGAAATCAGGTATGTTTTCAGGCGTCCTAGCGTCCTAGCCTCCCAGCGTCCCAGCGGAAGTTACATGGAGAGGGGACGGGCCGTGCGATCACAGCTCCCGTTCCAGGTTGATGGTGCGCGACGGCGCGAACTGGTTCGTGCTGAAGAACCGAATCATCTGATAGTCGTCCCAGTTGACCAGCGTGTTGATCTTCTGCACGCCGAGCTGCCGGAGGTGGTCGAGCAGCTCGTTGATGAGCGTCTGCCCCACCCCCAGCTTCTGATAGTCGGGATCTACGCCGATCGTGTCGAGGGTGGCGCCCTCCTGGGAGATGCCATACTGCCCGATGTACAGCTCCGCCATGACGAAGCCGATGAGCTTTCCGTCCTCCGTCTCCGCGGCGAACGAAACGGGCAGATAGTCCGGGGTTCCGAAGAGCTTCTCGAACTTGGTCTCGTAATACTGCCGCCGGGAGCTCCCGAGCACCTTTTGGTCGATCGCGACCACCGCATCCAGATCGTCCGCCCGCAGGAATCGGGTCGTAAAGGAAACGTCACTCATGGCTCCTCCTGTTCTCCCGTTGGGTTGCCGTGGATCGAGACGCTTGAGGGGAAAGCTCCATCAGGCCCCTGGGGTTCAGGAGCCAGAAGACAGAATTCAGAGGACAGGTTGCAACGTCGGATGCAGGAGCGTGCCCGTGGTCTTGTCCTGTCTTCGGTCCGCTGAATTCTGGTCCCTGAAACCCATGCCCCCGGACTTTGGCGTAAGCCTGCACAACTGCCAGAAGATAAAAGAGGTTTTCAGCCTTCTAGCTTTCTAGCCTTCTAGCCTTTGAGCCGCCCAGCGGGCCGAAGGCCCCCGACCGACGACCAACGACTGACGACCAACGACCGAAGTTACTGGGAAGTGTGCCGCGAGAGACGAACAACGCAAGGGCCGAGGCCATCGAACCGGAGCCCGGTCCTCAATCGTGTTCGGCAGCGCAGCCCCCGTCGGGGACCACGCGCTCGGCGTGGGCGTACACGACGAACCCCTTGCCCTTGGCCCGGCCGATCAGGGTGACCCCCATGTCCCGGGCCCGGAGCACGGACTGGTGGGTCGGTACGCTACGCGACACCACCACCGGAATCCCGGCCCGTCGGGCCTTGTGTAGGATCTCCGAGGAGGTCCGGCCCGAGCTCAGCAACACGCAGGTGCCGAGGTCCATCCCCTCGGACAGGCCGTGACCGATGGCCTTGTCCACCGCGTTGTGCCGGCCCACGTCGTCGAACCACGCCTCGGGCAGGGAGCCCCCCTTGCTGAGCGCAGCCGTGTGGATGCCCCGGGTCCGGCGGTACAGGGGCGAGGCACCCTGCAGGGCCGTGGCAAGGCGGTCGATCTGGCGGCTCGTCACGGTCATCGTCGCGGCCAACGGGCGCCGGGCCGCGAGCTCCGCCAGGTTTGCGAACATCACCCCCTTCCCGCACCCCGAGGTGTACACCCGCTTGTTCAGGAGCTCCACGTCCGGGTCCCGGCTCAGTTCGCACTCCACCACCCACCGCACCGGGTCCACCCGGCAGGCCCCCAGCTCCTCCTGCGACCGGATCACCCCGGCAGAGAACAGGAACCCGAGGACCAGGTGAGGAAGGTCCGTGGGGGTGCACATCAGGGTCGCCACCTCGGTACCGTTGGCCACGATGGTCACCGGCACCTCGGTGGGAACGTTCACCTCCACGGGTGAGACGCCATCGGCCGAGTACCGGGTGGCCTCCATCTCGACCACCGGCCCCAGTTCGTCGGTCTTGTCCATGGAGAGACTCCTTCAGGGCCTTCGGCCCGCTAGGAAGCTGGAAACCCAGAAAGCGGGAAGGCTAGAAGGCTTTCAGCCTCCCAACGGTTCCCGTTATTAACCCGGCGACAAAATAGGCGCGACATCTCGGAGAGAGGGGCAAGGGACCTGCCTCCGACCGGGCGCGAATCAAAACGGGCCGAGGACGGCACTGCTTTCGTTCAGTATGGGACCGGCAGCTCAAGGCTCAGGCGTTGGCTGGGCACGAACCCCATGTGACCGAAGAACTTCAGCAGCCCGAAGTCCTTCCAGTCCACCAAGGTGTAGATCCGCTCGACCCCGGCGGCCTTCATATTCGTCCGGAACTGATCGAACAGCGCCCCCCCCACACCCCGGTCCTGAAACTCCGGGTCCACCCCCAACGTGTCGACCACGGCCGAGCTCTCCGGGATCCCGAACTCGCCCGAGAACAAGGTGCCCATGAGGAACCCCACCACCCTGCCGTCCGCCTCGGCCACCAGCGAAGCGTTGATCTGCGTGTCGTTCAAGGTGGCCACTTTGAAGCGGTACCGGTAGTACTCTTCCCGCAGCGTCCCGGTGATCTTCTCGTCGATCGCGACCACCGCGTCCAGGTCCTGGGGCTTCATCACTCTGACGATCACGCTCAGGCTCATGACACCACCTCTTGGAGACCGCTGGAAAGCTGGAAGGCTAGGAGGCTCGAAGGCTAGAAGGCTGAAAACATCCCGGATTCCGGCACGTTCTAGGAACCTTCATGCCTCTTCGCCTTTATCTCACGGTCCCGGGGGGCAGGGGCCTGGATTCGGCTAGGCGGCTGGGCAGCTAGGCGGCCTGGCGACTCCCGAGCCTCGACTCCAAGGCCTCGGGGGGCATGGGGCCTGCTGGAGCGCCGGGCGCGGCTCCTTGGCTCGCCGCGCCCCCCGAACATCTGTAGCTTTGTGGAATTCCAGGCCCCTCCGCTGTCGTGGCCCGAACCAGCTGCTCCGGCAACGGCATGCGAAGGCGCGGCGATCGGATGCTGCACTCGCGCCCGGCCGGAAGCAGGCCCCATGCCCCGCCGCCGGCAATGGGCCCGGCCCTACGAACGTTACCCTCCCCGTTGCCGGGCCCCGCAGGGGCCTGATGGGGCTTCCCGGTAACTTCGGGCCGTCACTCCTCGAGCTCCCGGGTGAGCACCAGCTGGTAGCGGTCCGGGTTCGGGTCGCCGTCGAAGCAGGCCGTGCATTCCGTCCCGTCCTTCCGGCTGCCGCATACGGCCGCGGCCGGCAGCAGGCGCACCTCGTACCCCAGGGAGCGGTACGTCTCCACGATCTCGCTGAGCCGGGGCTCGCACGCCACGCTCCGCCGCACCCACCCCGCCCGCTCGAGCTCGGCGAGGGCCTCGTGCGGGGGGAGTCGTGCAGCGGGGTCTCGATCGGTCATGGGGGATCCTCGCGGCCTACCGGAGCTACCAGCTGTGGGTCATCGCGCCCCACGGGCAGGCCCGGACACAGGGCAGGGCAGGGCGGTCGCCAGCCGGCTTGCATTCCGCGCACTCGTACTTGAGCCGCCTGCGCCGCCGGTCGTCCACGGCCACCACGGTGTCACCGTAGGGATCCTCTTCCACCGTGAACACCCCCCTGGGGCAGGCCGCCACGCAGGGCTTGTCCTCGCACCGGCCGCACCGGTCCGTGTCGATGGTGATGAAGAACTCCCCTTCCGCGTCCTTGTACCCGTAGTGGGCGATCACGTGTTTCCTCCGGGGGCGCCGGGCGGCCGGCGGGGTGGCGACACAGAAAGTGGCTCCAGTGGGCCGCGAGGCGGCCTGTTTGCGAGACAGGAGCTTCTTGCGCCGATCCGCCCATTGTTTCGGCGAAGGGGCATGGGACCTGGTGGAGCGCCGGGCTACGCCGCCTGCGGCTTCCCCTGGGCCTTCAGGTAGAGGGCGTGGGCGAACAGGGCCGCTCCCAGGGCTCCGGCGATCTGGGTGTCGTAGGGGGTGGGCAGGGCCTTCACGCCGATGATCTCTTCGATCCGGCGCACCACCCCGATGTTCTTGGAGATGCCGCCGGTGATGAAGAAGTCCGGCTCCACCCCCACCCGCTGCAGCAACGCCGCCACCCGCTCGGCCATGGCGCGGCAGTACGCCGCGATGACCTTGTTCTTGCTCCACCCGTCCTTGAGCCGCGCCATCGCCTCGCTCTTTGCGAACACCACGCACACGTCCGACACCGGCGGCGGCTCCTCGTCGATGTCGAACGAGCGGGGGCCGAGCTCTTCGATCGGCACCTCCAGGAGGTCGGCGATCACCTCCATGCCCCGGCCAGTGCCGGCCGCGCACTTGTCGTTCATGAGAAAGTTGGTCACCTTGCCCCGTTCGTCCACCCGGATGGCCTTGCAGTCCTGGCCCCCCATGTCGAGGATGGTGCGCACCGACGGCCCGCCCATGTAGTTGGCTCCCCGGCCGTGGCACGCGATCTCGGTGATGGCCTTGTGGGCGAACGGCAGGTTGACCCGGCCGTAACCCGTGCCGACGACGTAGTGGATGTCGTCGAATCTGAGGCCCGTGCGCTCGAACACCCCCTTCATGGCGTTCCGCGCCGACTCCACCGACCCGGCCGCCGTGCGCACCGTGTTGAAGGCGTAGAGCTCGCCGTCCAGGCAGACCACGGCCTCGGAGCTGACGCTTCCCACGTCGATCCCCAGGGTGACGACCCGGGCGTCCTTCCAGTGCTTGTCCGGATCCGCCCAGGACGCCTCCGACCAGCGCCAGTACTCCTCCCGGGGAACCATCATCATGGCCGTTCTCCCGGCGCGCCGCCCGCCCGGTCGGTCGCCACCAGGGCCGCACCCAGCGCGTCCGCCAGTTCGGGCCGTTCGGGGATGAGAAGGGTCTCCACCTCTAGGTTCTCCTTCAGGCACTTCACGAAGCCGGGGTTGTGGGCCATGCCGCCGAGCAGGACCACGTCCCCCTCCAGCTTCACCCGCCGCACCATGGCCGCCACCCTCGAGGCGATGGCGTCGTGCACGGCCCGGGCGATGTCCTTCGGATCGACCCCGGAGTGGATGAGGTTGACCACCTCGCTCTCGGCGAACACCGTGCACTGGGCGTTCATCGGGATGCGGGCCGTGCTCTGGGTGCTCCTCACCGCGAACTCCTCCAGGGTCATGCCCAGGGCCCGGGCCATCGACTCGGTGAAGCTCCCGGATCCGGCGGCGCACTTCTCGTTCACGGCGGAGTCCAGCACCCTGCCGGCGCCATCGGTCTTGACGGCCCGGCTCTCCTCGGCCCCCACCTCCACCACCGTCCTGGCTCCGGGAAACAGGTGATTGGCCGCACGGGCCCCGGCGGTGACGCCCGTCACGGTGGAGTGGGCGAACGCCACGGCGGTGCGGCCGGCGCCGGTGGCCGTGATGTGGGCCAGGTCCGCGGTGGCGCATCCCGCGGCCCTGAGGGCCTGCTTCAGCAGTTCCGTGGCGCGGGCGAGCTGCTCGAACCCCCCGCTGCCCACGGCTTCGCCGGCGATCCGGCCGTCGCGCAGCACGACCGCCTTGATGTTCTTGCTTCCCACGTCGATCCCGGCGGTGATCATGGGGGGTCTCCGAGTGTGGGTGCGATGGTCGGGAATCCCTAAGATTCCCCCGGATCCGACGGCAACGCAAGGGGCGTGCCAACCCCGGGAGGGGAGTGGGGAGAGAGCCTGGGTGGCCGGTGGGAGCGCGGGACCTCCGTCAGGGTCCGGGCCGGGAGTGCTCGTCGATAAATGTCCACCGACGAAACGGTGAAAAATCAGCGGCTTCCGGCCGGTTTGAGGCCCCTTACGGGATCACCCGAAGATGTTCTTGCCGTAGAAGATCTCGGTGATCTCTCGCTCCAGCAGGGCCCGGATGTGGCGCCGCTCGTCGGGGGGGCGGTCCTCGGCCGCGTCCCCGAACAGGAACCGGTCGAGCTCCAGGTCCCGGAGCATCATCTTCGTGTGGAAGAGGTTCTCCTGGTAGATGTTGATGTCCACCGTGTGGTACTCGGCCAGGATCTCCGGGTCGATGAACTCCTGGATCGAACGGATGTCGTGATCCAGAAAGTGCTTCCGGCCGTCCACGTCCCGGGTGAACCCCCGGACCCGGTAGTCGATCACCACCACCTCGGACTCGAAGCTTCGGATCAGGTGGTTCAAGGCCTTCAGGGGCGAGATCTGCCCGCAGGTGCTCACATCGATGTCCACCCGAAAGGTGGAGATGCCGCTGGACCCGTCGGACTCGGGGTAGGTGTGGGCCGCCAGGTGGCTTTTGTCCAGGTGGGCCACCTGGGCCTGGGGCATCGGGATCTGTACCGGCTCCTCCGCCACCAGCACGGTCACCGAGGCGCCCATGGGATCGTAGTCCTGGCTCGCCAGGTTCAGGATGTTGGCCCCGATGATGTCCGCCACCTCGGTGAGGATCCGGGTGAGGCGCTCGGAGTTGTACTCCTCGTCGATGTACTCCAGGTACTCGCGCCGGGCCTCCGGGCTTCGGGCGTAGGAGATGTCGTAGATGTTGAACGACAGGCTTTTGGTCAGGTTGTTGAACCCCTGGAGTCTGATGGGACCCGCAGTTCGCTTCACGGGCGTCCCTCCCGTGGGTCAGCCTCCTCTCTCGAGGCGGCGGAGTTGGGCCTCCGACAGGCCCAGGTAGTGGCCGATCTCGTGGACGAGGGTGTCGCGGACGACCTCCTCCACCGGCAGGCCCCAGGCAGCGGCGTAGCGCTCGATGGGGCCCTGGAACAAGACGATTCGGTCCGGCAGCCGGGCCACGATGTCGTGGGTCCGCTCCGACAGGGGCCAGCCCTGGTACAGCCCCAGTAACCCGTCCCGGTCACGGATCCCCATCTCCGCGAGGGTCTGAGGGTCGGGCCAGTCCTCCACCCAGATCGTCACGTTGTCGATGCGGTCCAGCAGGGCCCGGGGCAGGGCGGCCAGTTGATCTTCCGCGATCTGTTCGAATCGTCTGCGGTCCATGGCTCATCCGGCGAAACGGCGAAGTTTATGGAGCCGGCCCGCCCGGGTCAAACGTTTTCTACCTTGGGCCTTCGGCCCGCTGGAAAG